>CAJKZL010000436.1 GCA_905204385.1 uncultured Odoribacter sp.
ATTTTTTTATCAAATCTTCGCTCAAAGCCCCTCCGGTCTTTTCACAACATTCCGGCTCGCAGGTCGTACCGGGAAGTTCGAATTCCAACGTGGCATGGACCACACAAGCTTCCCGTAAAGCTTGCTTAAGCTTGCATTTTATGGACTCCATGTTTGCAAAATCCCTCACCACGATATGGGCGGGCAATGCAGTTTCCGTTGTACTCAACGCCCAGATGTGCATGTGATGAAAACTGACGACTCCCGGCGTTTGGGTGATAATGGTCCCGATCTCGTCATAGCTCGTACTTTTAGGAACTCCGTCCAGCGAAAGACGCAGGCTATCCCGTAATAAGCCCCAGGTGGACAATACAATCATAACGGCGATGAACATTCCGATTAAAGGATCGATGATATACCAGCCCGTATACATGATGACAATACCGGAAACAACCACACCTACAGAAACCAAAGCATCGGCAGCCATATGCAGATAAGCCCCCTTGACATTCAAATCCTTTTCTTTGTCTTTCAGAAACAACCAGGCGGTGATACCGTTAATAATCACTCCAACCCCCGCCACCCAGGCTACGGCATCCCCGTTTACCGGCCGCGGATGAAATAGCTTATCGATACTTTCCGTGAAAATAAAACCGACAGCCACCAACAAAATCACCGCATTCAAAAGGGATACCAGCACCGTACTCTTTTTATATCCATAAGTATACCTCGTGCTGGGATGTACTTTTGTCAGTCGGAAAGCCAGCATAGCCAAAACCAAACTCGCCACGTCACCCAGATTATGACCGGCATCAGAAATCAAACCTAAGGAATTATACCAGAAACCAGCTACAAATTCGGCCACCACAAATCCGGCATTTATAACAATTCCGATGATAAATGAATTATTGAGATCCGAAATTCCGGCAGCATGATGTTCATGATGGTGCTTATGTTCCATAACAATAATCTTCGTTTTCAATCATAGCAAAGTTAGGACATTTTCAGAAGCGATGTACCGGCTTTTATACTATTTCGTCATCATTCCGGCACATAAATGATTTCACCATTGTCCAATTCATAGGCTATACCCACTTTTTTCCCTTTTTTTCCCGACTTACTCTGATCCGCAGAAGGAGTATACCGGTTAATTTTTTCGCCTTCTTTAGTGATGATTTCCATGTTTTCTTTTCCGGGATTCTTCACCATCGTGAAATCCTCTTTCGAGAGCATTTCCGTCATATTATAACGGGTCACCAAAGCGACCATCAAAGCCACGGCAAACACCATCGCCACGTCGAACAAATTCGAAACGACACTGATTGGATCACTGTCCTCCTCTTTTTTCAACAAATTGCGTCTCATTGCCGATTCCGTTTTTCGGTTAAAAGCTCGGCCAGAAATTCCAGGTTCGTCATATCCTGCAAATACCAGCGTTGTTTCACCTGTTGGGTCAAAAAACCGATAGCCCCGGCAAACAAACCGATGACCGTGGCAGCAAAAGCCACCTGCATATTATAAGCCATGGACGCGATATCTCCCGCCGAAAGACCCACCAATGCCGGACCCATAGGGATCAATGTCCCCATCAAACCCAGTATCGGCCCTAGCTTTGTCAAGGTTTTCGAAGTCGCCAGGTCTTTATCCGCAGCAATCTCGAAGTTAGCCAGCAAACGCTGGACATGGGCACTGCTGGACTGCGCATCCAGGATACGCCGCATATAAATGACTACCAGGGAAGTACTTTTTGCCGGCAACTTTTCTGCGAGTAAGCCCACATTCCCGGAGGTCAGGCTTTCCATAGCCTCCCGGATCGATTTATC
The DNA here is from genome assembly GCA_905204385.1 of uncultured Odoribacter sp. Next base: position 1,803 of record CAJKZL010000436.1, read on the forward strand.
GGTTTTCCGTATGGAAAGATATTGACCGAAAAAACTCCCGACTAACAATAAAGCCCTGAAAAACAAAGCAATCAGTAAAACTACGACAGGCACCAACAAACCCGTTGAAATCCAAAACATGATATCCGAAATAGTATTCATGATAATATTAAATAATTGTTTCTAATCATTTGATCCTCCCCTAACGCGACAACTCCCGCTTGCCTGTTCATATTGCTATGGCAAACCTCAGGCACGCAATCTTTTACGTCTCTGAATGAGCAGCCCGAAGGCAGCTCCTACGACAAAAATACCCAGACAACCCGCCAGAGCCCCCCAATCTACAGAAGCCACCCCTTCGACGGCCGTACGCCCGTTCACCGTGGCCACCACCCCCAATATAGCCACCAGGGCATTGGTCAGGAAAAGCAACTCCAACCGTAAATCCTGCTCCGGAATAATCTGCCTGATCAGCCAGCGACCTAAGGGTATCCCTATAAATACCACAAATCCAAACCCCCAGGCCACTTGCTGAAAGGATATTCCCGGCAAAGCAAAAATCAGTTGAGTAAGCCCGAAAAATAACACCGGAAAAATCAATAGCCCCGGAAACCGATAAAGCAATTTCCAGGCAAACCTCATTTTTTTCCTGACAGGACATACATTTGCCACATGTACCGACAACAGACAAAAAGCCATTTGCAAAGCCACCTCCACAGTCAGTACCACGCCCGTATCGAGCATGAGGGCCGAATCCGAACGCCAGTCGGCAATCTGGGTTTTCGACTGCTCGATCGCAAAGGGCCATAAGGCAATCGTAAATACCCCCACAACTAAAGCAGCAATCCATCCCATGCCGACCGTCCAGAAGGTCTGTTTCAGCAGGAAGTTAAAGGCTGTCAGCACGATTAATATCCATATAATTGTATCCATCTTTCCAAGGTTGTAAATTTACGATTTTGTCCGGAAATACCGCTGTCCTCCCATCGAATGTCAAAACCGGTTTTTCCGTCTCCTCCTCATCAACCACACCAATCCTACCAATGCTACAACTACACCTATACCGATCCAGGGGGTTGCTACGCTCGTTTTATGCTGTCCGGTCTGAGGCGTCAACTCCTCTTTCTTCATCACCACCCCTTTATCAGTTACAGCCTCCCGGATTTTCGTAATACTTTCTTTATACTGCCTAGCAGCGGCCGGATCGGACTTAGAGGCAATGAAATCCCGTAAGCTGGCATTGTCGCACACAAAACCCGAACACGACGGACGGTATTTATCGATAAGCTCGGTATGCAATTTCACCAACCCGGCGATTTGTTGCTCACTGGCTTGCCACATTCCTTTCCGGGCAGTTTCCAACATGACCGCCGTTATCTCTTCCAAAGCTGCCGGATTCTGTTTCTCGAAATAATCCTGTACCCCCAGCTTAAATTTATCTTGTACATACACCTCATAAATATCATCCCACAACTCTTTATCGATCACCTTAGGTTTCATCACATTCCAGCCATAGGTATTCCGGATGATCTCGGCAAAACCGCCGGCCGACGAGGCCTCTCCCTTCATCTTCTCCCGGATATAGGACGGGTTTAAAATCGTTGTCCTCGATTCCACCCCGATCGACTCCTTCAGCTCCTGCATCCGGTTATTGTTGCGGTTCCGGTAATCACTGAAATAAGCATCCGGGTCTTTCCCGGTCACCTGACGCACCGCCAGGTTCATGCCCCCCATAAATTCGTACACATGGTCCAGACTGAGCGCCCCCCAGGTATTGCTCTGCCGGGGCTGCA
>CAJKZL010000437.1 GCA_905204385.1 uncultured Odoribacter sp.
CCAAGCGGAATGCTGGTCATCTCGAAACTTTCGGGATAAATGATCTTTTCCAGACCGATCAGCCGGTCTTTTTTCCCCGGCAAAAGATAAATATCCGCAACATCCTGTATCAATCCCTTCGTCAATAGCAAATCGATGGTCTGTTCCCCCATGCCCTCGATATCCATCGCCCTGCGACTGACAAAATGCTCTATCTTTCCGGCAATCTGAGGAGGACAATGATCCTCATTCGGACAATAATGATTGGCTTCCCCCTCTAACCGCACCAAAGGAGTCCCGCATTCCGGACAATGAGTGATAAAACGCACCGGCGAAGCGCCGTCAGGACGCCGGTCCCGGTCCACGCCTACGATTTTCGGGATGATCTCCCCTCCTTTTTCCACAAATACCGTATCGTGTTCGTGTAAATCCAGCTCGGCGATAATATCCTCATTATGCAAAGAAGCCCGCTTCACCGTCGTCCCTGCAATATGCACAGGCTCAAGATTGGCGACAGGGGTAATGCTCCCTGTCCGGCCCACCTGATAAACGACATCGATCAGGGGAGTTTCCACCCGCTCGGCCTTGAACTTATAGGCAATCGCCCAACGCGGAGATTTTGCCGTATATCCCAGTAAATGCTGCATCCCGATATCATTCACCTTGATGACTATGCCGTCGATAGGCACGGGCAATTCCGTCCTTTCCTTATCCCATTTCCCGATAAAAGCCCACACTTCCTCAAACGAATGGGCCAACTGAATATAGGGAGGCATATGAAATCCCCATTCCCCCGCCTTCATCAGATTGCCGTAATGAGTAGGTGTCGGAGTGACATCACCCGGTATATAATACAAAAAACAATCCAAATGTCTTTTCGCCACCAGCGAAGAATTTTGCAATTTCAAAGTACCGGCGGCAGCATTCCGGGGATTCGCAAATAAAGGTTCCCCCGCTTCGGCCTTTTCCTGATTCAAGCGATTGAATACGGAAAAAGGCATCAGAATTTCCCCCCGGATTTCAAATTCATCCGGATAATCGCCCCTCAACCGCAAAGGGACTGTCCGGATGGTCCGGACATTGGCCGTCACGTCGTCGCCCCTCACTCCGTCGCCGCGGGTCACGGCCTGTGTCAGTTCGCCATGAACATAGGTCAGACTGATAGAGGTCCCGTCATACTTCAACTCACAAACATACTCCACTTGATCGCCCACCACTTTGCGCACCCGTTGATCGAAATCCCTGAGTTCCTGCTCACTGTAAGTGTTTCCCAAAGACAACATGGGATATTTGTGGGCCACCTGGACGAACTCCCGGTTCAGATCCTGGCCAACCCGCTGGGAAGGCGAATTGGGATCGTAGAACTCCGGATGAGCGGATTCGAGACGCTCCAATTCGTGCATCATCTCGTCGAATCTCTGGTCGGAGATTTCGGGCGCATTTTCGATGTAATACTTATAGTTGTAGTATTCAAGCGCTTTCCGCAACTCTATTATCCGTTCCTGTGCCGTCTGCATAATCTTCTATTTATCCTTGCAAAGTTAAGGAAAGTTTTTCAAGTAACGACAAAGGCAATGGGCACAACCCGTGCGGATTTTTCAAAAACCCTTCCGGATTCCCGACTATGCCGCAGAAAAATTTACATTTAAAACATTCTTTTTTATCGATCAAATCCTTTACTTTAGCCATCCATTAACAAAAAAGAAAAATAACCTTACGGGATTCCTCCCTTGCCCTTCCAATACAGGGAAACGGGAGGCCGTACGACTGCTAACAAACTCAGAAACCTATGAAATACCGGTCCGTCAAACTGCTTCTTTTCCTGCTCTTATTGCTGACCAGTCCTCATCTCAGGGCACAATTCATTAACTTCGGACAAGACCGCGCTTCCCTGCGCTGGAAACAGATCAACACTGCGGACTTTCAAATCATATACCCTGATTTTTTCGAAGCGAACGCCCAAAAAATGGCCAATATTTACAGCCGGCTCTATAAACATGCCAATACCCTGGGGATAAAGGCCAAAAAAATAGCCATGATCGTACATGCCGACGGAGGGGTCGCCAATGGCAATGTCGCTTTGGCCCCCCGCAAAAGCGAACTTTACACCATGCCTCCCCAGGATCCCGGAGACAACTGGCTGGAGCATTTATGCGTCCACGAATTCAGGCATGTCGTGCAATTCGACAAGGTCGATCAGGGTCTCACCAAAGGATTATCCTATCTTTTCGGGGAACTTTTTCCCATTGCCGTGGTCGGTGTTTATGTTCCGATGTGGTTTATGGAAGGAGATGCCGTTTGTTTCGAAACCTCGGTCGGGCGCCTCGGCAGGGGACGTTCGCCTGAATTTCTGGACGAAATGAAAGCCCAGGTCCTGGATAAGGGAATATACAGTTTTCCCAAAGCAGTATTGGGTTCCTACAAAGACTTCGTTCCCAACCGTTACGTCATGGGATATTTTATGACCGCCAATGCCCGCATCAATTATGGCAGCGACATCTGGGCCAAAGCCCTGGAAAGAACAGGGCGCCGGCCCTTCGGTATCGCTCCGTTTGCCAAAAGCCTGAAACTGACGATGGAAAACCATAGGGACAGCCTTTGGCAAGATTCTTATTTCCATTCGCTGTTCGTCGATCCCGACAGCATTAAATGCCTCAACACTTATCCTGATGCCAAACGCACCCTCTACCTGGATAATTTCACCGAACTAAGGGCCGTCTGGAAAAAAGAGATGGCCGGCCGCAGGAATGACTTCGATACCCTTCCGACGGAAAACAAATACTATACCCATTATTATTACCCGCTTCCCGTCGGCAAGGAAGAAATCATAGCCTACAAAAAAGGATTGCAGCAAACCGGAGCTTTCGTCCGCCTGTCTGCCGAAGGAGAAAAATTACTGACGCGTACCGGGACTCCCGACGACTACAAATTCGCCTGCAACGGCAGCCAAATCGTATGGAGTGAATATTTTCCTCACCTTCGCTGGGAACAGGGAGGCCGCATGCGCCTGAGCAGCTATGACCTACGGACCGGGAAATACAGGCGCCGCCGTGGACAGTCCAATCAGTTCGCTCCTTTTCCGGGCGACAACCTCTGGGTATTTGTGGATATTAACAACCTGAACGAATCTTTTCTCGTGGTTGCCGATTCCGCTTTCAGCAAAGAAATCCTACGCATCCCAGCAGCTCCCGGCGAACTATTCATTCACCCCTCCTATGCCGACGGAAAAATCCTCACCGTAGTGCAGTCCTCCGCGGGGTTGCACCTGGAACAAATAGCGTTATCGGACGGAAAACGGGAATGCCTCACAGACAATGTTTTTTACGAAATCGACAATCCGGTATATGCGGACAGCAGCATCGTTTACCGGGCTTCGTTCGACGGCCACAATGCCTTTTACCGGCTCAAAGATAAGCAAACCACCAAAATTCTGGAAGGACGATATGGACTTCGCTTTCCTTATTATCAGGCGGACAGCGGGCAACTCTTTTTCTCTTTTTACACTGCCGACGGCTACAAACCCGCCAGGATCGATTCTGCTTCCCTCACGGACCAACCGGTGGAATACGCGCATGTCCGTCTGGCAGACAGCA
>CAJKZL010000438.1 GCA_905204385.1 uncultured Odoribacter sp.
ACACTACTCTCCAATTCATCCAGCGACATGATAATCCCGTGTTTTCCGGTTTCATTCGTACTGATCACCATTCCCCGTATACCGTTAATGTCATACAAATCGAACACCTCAAAAACAGGCAGATTCTCTATAGCCTCACCATAAACCGGAGTTCCGCTTTCCGTCCAATCCGTGATCTCCCCGATCGTCACATGGCATTCCCCACTAACCACTTCCACTTCAAGCGTCAACTGTTTTCCCGACTCCAAACGGATTTCTTCAGGCAAAGTCCAGGTGTATGAATATCCTCCCAAAGTCTTGATTTCAAGGAACTGCACTCCTTTCTCAACGGTTTGCGGCACAACGACAGCTTGCATAGCCAGCTCATAACCGGTTTTCAACATTTCGGTCCCGGCAGCCACAATTTCACCGGCTTCACCGGTAGCCACCACCCGGCCCGTTTCCATATCGACCTTTGCGGCCATTTGCACCCCCTGGATTTTAACCGTTCCTCCCACCATATCACCGGGAAAGACGGCATCACTTTTCAAGTAAACGACCACCTTGCTCATCAAATGCTTGAAAAGCAATTCCACAGGACCGGCATTTGCATCTGCAACAGTGCGTCCCCAAAGCAGATCGCTTTCCTGGAATGCCGGCAGACTACCGATCAGGGAATCCTGTCGTTCAGACACCGTAAACATAACCTCATCGGGTCGGTCGTTCAGGTTGTTGTGCCAGGGATAATACCCTACGACGCCGATTTTCTCAGCGTCCCCCCACCACGCCAGCGTAAGACCAACCAAACCATCGGCACTCTGCATATACTTCGCGTTACGGATACGGGAAGACGAAAGCGAAAAACTTTCCTCACCGGTAATTTCAGGGTTATCGGTAATGAACATTCCCACCCCGGCCCCACCCCGAAAACGGGTGGCTGCATCACCGAAATTCATTCCGGCTATTTGTGCAGAAATCCGGATCGGATTACCGGTCAACTGTACTTCATCGTCGTCGTCACAACCCAATAGTGCGAACAACAGCAACAGTTGTATAACAAAATATTGTTTTTTCATAAGTTCATATTTTTCAGCATATAAAACCTCTGTTTTTCACTCATCATGATATGAAAACACGATAAGGTTTTATAAATCCTCAGTTAAAAATCGAATCATTCCTCGTTTTTCAGCGTAAGTTCAAAAACGGTACGGTTTCCCCGAGTCAGTTCCACAGCCTCACTGTTATAGATATACACTTTTTCCCCCAGAATACATCTGAATAAGGGAACCCCAGCCTCTATCGCCTGGGCCGGAAGGTATCCAGCATAAGTGTACTCCGCCTCATTCCCTGCTTCCCGGTTCAAAACAATCATCCCGGTTTCCTGTCCGTTCGTCAGCATATCATTCCCGAGGTGATACGAAACTGCCGTCAACATCCCCGGCATCTGCACTTTCAATCCCTCATCCAGCACAACTCCGGTTCCACCACTGACTTTCACTTTTACCATAGTCAGTGCATGAGAAAAGGTTAGTGAAACTTCCCCCTCATTCATCCCGGCAATATTTCGGGCCACCATAAAATCCGAAGCTTTAAATCCGTTTTCGCCATTCTGGTTTGTCTTCACCTTAAAATAACAAGCTTCCGGGTCCGATACATTCCGGTCATAAGGGTAATAGGCATAAAAATCGAGTTTAGAGCCGTCGTGAGGATATACAATCTTATCGGCCAAAGTTGCGAAGGTCCATCCCTCAGCCGTTTTAACCAACTTTGCATTATGCGCCTGATTACCATTTTTCAACGGAAGGGCTACCCTTTCCGGATCAGTCCGTCTGACGGCATAAACCCCGATGGAATCACCGATTTCAAAAGCCGTGGCGGTGGCTTTCGTTCCCAGACTCTCCTCTTCGCTGATCCTGAACGTCACTTCCCTGCTTCTTGTTGCTTCTTCAACCGGATTGTATTCGGAACTGCAAGCGACTCCAGCCCCGATCAGGCAAGCATATATAAAGCATTTACAATAATTTATTTTCATACGATACGGTTTTATCTGTAACGTTCATCTGAAATCATTCTATTGCAGACATATCCGCATAAATAAATTTCATATGATTATAATTTTCTTTCCAAATTTCTATAGATCTTGCATCCACCGACATTTCCCAACTGCACTATATAAAGATCCGTTACCGACAATCTAATGCAACCACCTGGGCATCGGAATATTCCGAAGAGTGATTGCATAAGATCATGACTAAATTCCCTCCAGAGCTTCCAGAGTCTTAACCGTTGCCGGGTCTGACGGACGGGTCATGGTATTCTCGATCACTTTGCCATCCCGGTCGAGCAGAATAAAGCGAGGGATTCCCTGAATTTTATAATCCGCCATTATCTGGGCTTTAGAACCTCCGTACAACTGAATCCCACCCATTTTGGCCTGGCGCACTTTTTTAATCCAGGCAGCTTTGCTACCATCCACGGAAATACTGACAAAATGGATATTCTTTCCTTCAAACTTTTCTTCCAGCGTTTTCATGTGAGGAATTTCCGCACAACAAGGCCCGCACCAGGTAGCCCATACATCAATATATACATACTTGCCTTTAAGGTCCTCCAATGCAATCATTTTGCCATCGACATCCTGATACTTCACACTCCCGGACATAACTTCCGCACCTTTGGTAATCTTTGACCACATCGCTTTTGCGTCAGCCAATTCCTGACAGCGTTTCTCATCCTTCACAAAACGGTTGTAGTACGTTTCTATCTCGCCCAACGGCTTGCCATCCGTTATCTCAAGATAATTAACAGCAGTCAGATGAGTGATGTATTCCAGAATTTCCGGCGTTTTGAAATGAGCAGACACATATTCCAGACGGTCTACCATATCTTTGTTTTTATCACGGTTCCAAAACCCATTTTTCAAAGCCAGTATCGACACGCCTCCAATCACATAATCCCGGTAAGAATAGATATCCCAGTACTCCTTGCTATCGACAAACAACGAAGCGATAAAAGCACTCACTTTCGGTGTCGGCTCATATTGTTCGACACCCCAAAATTGATTTCCTTCTCTCCAGAAATGCTGCATCGGGTAACGGGTCAACGGTTCGTATAGCAGATATTTAACGCGTATCAACTCCCTTTTTTCAAAATCTTTCGGCAGCTTTTGCTTACGCACCATCTTTTCATTTTCTTTTGACAATGCTTCCAGTTTTTTCAAATAAGCATCCTCGTCCAGTAAAAAATCGGCATCGGTAAGGCGTTTGATTTCACAAGTACTCAGATAATCATTGATTTTTGCACTTTTGCCTTTACATGCGTAATTATTTTTCAACAAAGGGAACCTTCCGTCTTTATCCGGCACCAGGGTCAGTTCCAAATCTTTACCCGGTTCGAGATATTTCCTGTTCTTCGCTTAACCGGCATTCTTCATAGCGTATGCCGGCTTCTCCAGGGGTACCACGATACTCCCGTTCTGATTGCTGTCCAGGATAACGGATTCTTTGTAGTTATCCATAATCAGAACCACATTTCCCATCGATACAGGAGCTTTCAGATGCAACACCAACTTCATAGACTTCTCCTGGGCAAAA
>CAJKZL010000439.1 GCA_905204385.1 uncultured Odoribacter sp.
CCCTGCATGCGGGCATAGAGGGTTATGTCGGGTTCGGGAATAACGAAGTAATGCCGTTCGATTATGCCCACACCTTGTATCATACTCAGTTGCTCGACGGTAAAGTGCTTTATTATGGAGGATTGCAGTTTGATTCTTATTGGGGACACCGGTTTCATTATAGTTTAAACGGCCTTTTTTATAGTGTTGATTGCACAAAAGCATATGCTGTAGAAGGAAATTTGCGTCTTACTTATTATGTGTCAAGGCACTTCGGGCTCTCAGCTGTTTGTAAAATTCCCTATATCAGGATAAATGAAAAATCCGGATGGACTTATGTTCCTTTACTCGATTTGACCTATCTGATACATCCCGGACGTACAGTGATCAGACATGGCTTATATAAAAACAAAAGACGACAAAGATAGATCAAAATGGAAAATGTATTGTTGCATAGTTGTTGTGCCCCTTGTTCGGCTGCTATCGTCGAATGGATGCTAGCTCAGGATATCCGTCCGACTTTGTATTATTTCAACCCCAATATCTTTCCACAGGAAGAATACGAAATCCGGAAATCCGAATGCAGTCGTTATGCACAAAAATTAGGTTTGGAGATTATCGACGGGGATTATGATCATACAGCCTGGTTGAGTGACGTGGCGGGCTTGGAGGATGAACCCGAACGGGGAAAGCGATGTCTGCAGTGTTTCAAAATACGGTTGCTGGCCACGGCAAAATTGGCTGATGAAAGAGGCTTTCGTTTGTTTACTACTACACTGGCCTCTTCGCGATGGAAGAGCCTTCAACAAATCACCGAAGCCGGGAAATGGGCTGCGGCTCGCTTTGAAGGTCTGGAATTTTGGGAAAAGAACTGGCGTAAAGACGGGCTGAGCGAACGCCGGAGAATCCTTTTAGCGGAACACGGATTTTATAATCAGCAGTATTGTGGTTGTGAATTTAGCCGGCGAGGGACAAAAAAAGAGGCGTAAACCGATATTCCCTTGCGAAATCACTATAAATAGGGGATGGCTGCGGGGAAAAACGAAAGAAATACCTATTTCGAGGGATTGCCGACGTGCGGCTGAGTCCTTATTTTTGTCCTATCGAAGTGGATAACGTTTTATTGATTAATATTTATTGTTGCGAATCACAGGTCTGAGCCGGCCTGTGATTTTTCTTTGACTTTGTATTTGCCCTCCATTATCTTTCCTAATTGCCTTCAGTTAGTTAAAATCTTGCTGGGGAGGGAATTTTTCTATAAATATTGGATTTAGCCTTTTCCACTTCAGGCAAGTTATTGTAATTTTCCGATTTCTTCGGCGGAAAGACCGGTATATTTAACAATAGTAGCGACAGGCAAATTATCTGCTTTCATTTGCCGGGCGATTTCGACTTGTTTGCGGTGTTCTCCTTCTGCCAAACCTTTTTCCCGGCCTTTTTCTATTCCTTCAGCTAATCCTTCGGCCAGGCCCTCACGCTTTCCGCTGCTAAAGAGGGTACGTTCTACGCTAATGATGTCACAGAATTTTTCATATCCGAGCAACTGTTCCGGAGTAAATGCCGATTGCCGCAGTTGCTCCACAGCTTTTTTGATCTCCGGGTTGGCAAGCAGCTCGGCCGGTACTTCACGGGTTTGTTCATTAATTTCCGTGAGGTAGCGCAGCCACAGCACTTGCATTTTCTTTTCGGCATAAGTATGAGGAGTAAACTTTGGCAGTTCGACAAACACCAGGTGCAGGCCGTCGATTATTTTTTCGGTATGCTCCATATGCACCATGCGGTAGTAGTGGTAGTATTCCTTTAGTTGCGGTTCGAAAATTTCATTGACCAGGTTCAGGGAATAGACCGGTTGTAACAATTCGTACTTTTTCCCTGCGTCCACTTGCCGGACATAGGCTTTCGAAGCATTGAACAACACACGTTGTTCGAATTCTGGCGACCATACCATTTGCATCTCGACGATGTACTGCCGTCCGCTGCTATCGCGGCAGCGTACGTCTACGATGCTGTTTTTACGCAGGGGATTTTCCGGCACCATTTCCGGCGTAAGGTATTCTACGTTTGTGATTATTTCTTCCGGCGGGAAGGGCAACAAAGCATTGAGTAGGCTGATCACCAGATCGGGATGCTCGCCGAAAACTTTTTTGAAAGTCAGGTCGGCCTTGGGATCGAGGTATTTCATGGCAAGCTCGTTTTTATAAGGTTCTGTAGCACGAACAAATTTACGGATTTTTTTGCAGACCCGGCATGTTTTATCCTGGATTTCTCCTGAGGCGGGTGTAGCTGTTGCCATATTTTTTTTCTGGCCCAGACGGAAATAGAGGCGCAGTGAAAAAATTCACGGCATATAGAGGTACAAAGGCAGAAAAAGCGTAACTTTGTGATTATCATCGATACATGAGGCTATGGAACAACACGACAAATATATCCGTTTCGACTGGGCAGTGAAAAGACTGCTGCGTCAGAAAGCCAACTTCGGGGTGCTCGAAGGGTTGCTTACGGTACTGCTGAACGAGGAAGTAAAGATTGTGGAATTGCTGGAGAGCGAAGGCAATCGGCAGACCATGGACGATAAGTTCAACCGCGTGGACATCAAAGCCCGTAACAGCAAGGGTGAGATTATCATTGTGGAGATCCAGAATACCCGAGAGTTGTATTACCTGGAACGGGTGTTGTATGGAGTGGCAAAGGCCATCACGGAACATATTTCGCTGGGCGAAAGTTATCAGGAAGTGAAGAAGATATATTCCATCAGTATTCTTTATTTCGACATCGGCAAGGGAAAGGATTACCTTTATCATGGGCAGAATATATTTATGGGGGTACACACGGGCGATCGGCTGGAGATTACTGCCCGCCAAAAAGACGTACTGGTGCATAAATTCCCTTCGGAGATTTTCCCTGAATATTATCTGATCCGGGTGAATGAGTTCAACAAGGTGGCGGCGACTCCTTTGGAGGAATGGATCGAGTACCTGAAGGACGGGACGATCCGCAAGGACACGACTGCTCCGGGACTGGCCGAGGCCCGGGAAAAACTGGTATACTACAACATGACGCCGGAAGAGCGGCGTGCCTACGATGAGCATCTCAATGAAGTGATGATCGAACACGGTATGCTCGATAGTGCCAAGCTGGAAGGACGCATGGAGGGGATAAAGGAGGGAATACATTAGTGTGAATAGTAGCTTCAGGCGGTATTCGCCCGGAATTTGAAATCACTGGGTGTTGATTCCGCCACTATCCGTCAGGCAACGGGTCTTACCGACGAAGAAATCGGACGGTTATAAGTTGTGTGGACGGACAATATAGAGTACCGGGAATTGCTATAGACATAGTCACTTCCTGGATACTTTGCCGGAGGAAAATTTACGGATGCCTGAAGATTAATTTAGCTGCTTAGTATATATTTCTTTCATCGATAGTACGAAAACTTGAAACACCGATGTGGTCTCTATAAACTATAGCCGCGTTTTTATATACTACGGTGCAGTATATAGAAACAGTGGTGTCGTTTTGAGTTTTTATCCCTATCTTTGAAAGAATATATGTAGATGTTATAAATAATTCTT
>CAJKZL010000440.1 GCA_905204385.1 uncultured Odoribacter sp.
CGTTCCTCAATTCTTCATAGTCGGGGAGTATACCCCACAGACCTGCATATACGGAATAAACCAAAATTACTCCTGTAGCCATCACTAGCATGAAAAGGAGAAAAGCGGACTTAACGAAGAACAGGGTTTTGGACTTCTGTTTGTTTTTCCGTTTCCTTTTGTTATTTTTCTTTTTTCTGGTTTGCATGTTTTTCTCCTTTACCGTGTGCAAATGTAATCATTGTGAACATTAAAAAAAAGAAGGTGTCCGGGTTAATTCCGGGCACCTTCAGACAGAGTTAAATGTTTTGTTATTTTATGATTTCAACCATGGCACAACGGTTCCATCTGTTGTTGTTCTTGTAATACGGTTTTTCTTTGCCTACGTATTCAATTTGCATGCGGTTGGCGCTGATGCCGTATTCCCTTTGCAGCATGTTGGCAACTGCTTCGGCTCTCTGCTTTGAAATCCGGAGGTTTACATTGATCGGTCCGAATTTATCGGCATATCCGACGATCCGGATTCTGGTGTCGGGGTTGTTTTTCATAAAGGTCCCGATGTTGTAGATCAGAGGATCATAGATATCCTGTATGGTGGAGCTGTTGAATTTGAAAGGAATAGTAGAAGGGATCGATTCGATGACATCTACTTTCTGGGTTTCCACCGGACGGATGACTTCTCTTTCTACAATGCGTACTTCCGGCGGACGATTTTGCAATTCAGTGACTTGGCTGGCCAGTAAAAGGTTAGCAGCAGCTAATTCGTCCATTACAGCTTGTTTCGGTGCAACCCGGAAGCCTCTGCCTTTGAAGTAGTAGGTAAAACCGGCAGTCAATCCGCCAAGACCGTCATTCGGGAAGCCGCCTACCTCTACCAGTTTATCGTTGAAAATCATACCCTGAAATTCGATGTTAGCGTCGAAACGTTCCGAGAGTTTGAATTTTCCTTGAACACCGCCATGAATCACGAAAGATTGTTGATGCTTTCTGGTCATGCCACCCACTCCGAAGAAGGGTACGATATCAAATACCCGGTCGGGTTTGTATTTTGCAAAAAAGTTGATCAATCCCATCATGAAATCGATGTTCAGGTGCATGTAGTGGATGTGTTCCATCCTTACAGCGTTTTCTGAGAATCCATGCAGAGAACCTCCTCCTCCTTGTAATCTGAGTCCCCACCAGGGATTAAACATTTTACCGATAGATAATTCAGGCATAAAAGTAATAGTATTCCTGAATTTAGCCTGGGAAGAATGTTCTGCCACCAGGGCGTTCGCCCCGAAATTGGCTGATATGAACCAATTGTGCCAGAATGGATTCGCTTCGAATGAAGTTTTATATCCCGGAAGGCGTTGCTCTATGATCACCTCTTCTACTTGCCCCTGCGCCTTTGTTATTCCACATAGACCAGCAGCTAAAACAATTAACATTAATCCTTTTTTCATAACATTTTCCTAATTTAGTAATCTATTTTGTTTTTCCTTTTTCGCGAACCATGTTCGTGATCTTTTTTAAGAGTCATTCATGACATTTCCATTTCACTCTCAGTTCAAAACTTACGGAAATAACGAAGTTCGGGGAGGTTGCGTTTCAAATTTCAGGATATATCCGAGGATATTTTATGTTTTTTAACCTTTTATTTTTAATCATGATGTAATTTTCCTACTTTTGAGGTGTTATCTTGGAATAACTGGTGTAAGGAAAAGGAGACAGGTAACGATTCAGTAATAATATATAATGAAAAGAACGACTATGTTGAACATTGCATTGTTTGGGCCTCCGGGAGCCGGAAAGGGAACTCAGGCCAAAAGAATTGTCGAGAAGTATAATTTAGCTCATCTTTCGACAGGCGATATGATCCGTAAGGAAATTTCGGAGGGCACAGAGCTGGGAAAGATGGCACAAAACATCATCAACCGCGGGGAGCTGTTGTCGGATGAATTTGTTGTTAAATTGATCGAAAACAGCATGGCAGCCTCTAAGGGAGTTAACGGATTTTTGTTCGACGGTTTTCCCCGTACGGTAGCTCAGGCAGAAATTCTGGACCAGATGCTTGAAAAAGAAGGGACTCCTCTGAATGGATTGATCTGCATCAATGTACCTTTCGAAGAGTTGAAACGGCGCATGCTGGAAAGGGCGAAAATAGAAGGACGGGCGGACGATAACGAAGAAGTTATCGAAAGGCGTTTTCGCGAATACAATGATAAAACGGTGCATGTTGCCAATCATTACCGCCAGAAAGGCGTGCATATAGACGTAGAAGGGAATTGCCCTGTAGAGGAGGTTTTCTGCTCGATCACCAAAGCCATCGAAGAGATGCAATAAGAGAATTATCGGAAAATCCCCCAAGATAAACGAACATCTTGGGGGATTGCTTTTAGGGAGAAAGACTTTCATCCCTATTTTTACTCCAGGCCTTTTCTTTTCAAGAGCGGAGCGATGCTGGGTTCTTTACCCCGGAATTGCTTATAAAGTTTCATGGGATCGTCGGCTCCTCCTTTGGATAAAATGTTTTCTTTGAAGGCCAATGCTTTTTCAGGGTTGAAAATGTCACCGGTTTCTTTAAAAGCCGCAAAGGCATCCGCATCCAATACCTCTGCCCACGTATAAGCATAATATCCGGCGGAATAACCGCCAGCGTAAATATGTCCGAAATAAGGACTGCGGTAGCGGACGGTGATTTCAGGTATTAAACCGATCTTATCCAGTACTTCTTTTTCGAATTTTTCCGCATCGATCGGATCGCTGTTTTGAATAGTGTGGTACGCCATATCCAATAGGGCGGCCGACATAAATTCCGTCACAACGAAACCCTGATTGAAATGACTGCTGTTTTGAATTTTATCGATTAACTCCTGGGGCATCGGTTCACCGGTTTGCCAATGGTGGGTATAGATTTTTAAAACTTCGGGATCTCCGGCCCAGTTTTCCATCACCTGGGAAGGCAATTCGACAAAATCGCGGGCAACCGAGGTGCCTGCCACACTGGGGTAAGTACATTCGGATAGTAGTCCGTGTAAAGCATGCCCGAACTCATGGAATAGGGTACAGGCTTCATCGAAAGTAAGCAAGGCGGGCATATCTCCGGCCGGTTTGGTGAAATTGCAGACATTGGTAATGACCGGACTGGAATTCAATAATTTAGATTGCGGGCGGAAAGCGTCCATCCAGGCGCCGCTGCTTTTACCGGCCCGTGGAAAATAATCGGCATAATATATTCCGATGTGTTTACCGTCGGCATCTTTGACTTCGAATGCCAGGGCTTCGGGGTGGGGAAGAGGAAGGTTGTCGAGATGTCAGGCCATATAACTTGTTGGCTACATAAAAAGCACCTTTACGGACTTCTTCCAGCGGAAAATATTGGCTGATTTCGGTTTCGTTCAACCCGTATTTCTCTTTTTTCAATTTTTCAGCATAATAGCGCCAGTCCCAGGGAGCTAGTTTGAACCGTCCTCCGGTTTTATCGATCATTTTCTGTAGTTCCCGGGCTTCTTGCCTGGAGATCGGTAATGCCGCTTCCCAAATTCGATTACATAATCGATATACGTTCTCCG
>CAJKZL010000441.1 GCA_905204385.1 uncultured Odoribacter sp.
TATTGATTAAAACGATTTTCATAACCTCAATTTCAGCTTATCTCTGAACAAAACCCAAGCCTTATGGATCCTGGAATTTTGCCAACGGTACATTTTTTTCATTCTTTCCCTGGCAAAGGCACTCTCTTCGGGCCGGTCCGTTTCCGGAACGCACAGCTTTCCTCCGCTCAGCTCCGTCTGAAAAAGATCACCTTTTCCACAATGAGTACCGCTTCCGTCGAAACCGATATTCCTCACCAGCGATTTTCCGGCATTCAAGGAAAGTTTGTTATGGAGAAAAAGAGAAGCATTCCAGCGAATAGCCCAGGAATCGTTCTCCCCCTTCACCTGACGGCGTAACATCCGGGTAAACGGATAAGTGCCGTCGAAGTCGAACTCCCTGCATAATCCTTTTGCTTCCAGTGCGTCGAGTAATTCCTGACCCCTGGGATTAAACAATTCCCAACTTCTGGCCCAGGTCCCCCATCCCCAGCTATCCACAAAACGAATAAAAAAAGCATCGGGCATATGCTTTCCCAAATCGAAAGCATGGCCATTCACCTGGGCAACCCGGTCATTCTCCTTATACTTTTCCAAGCCTTCGTTCATAAAGGTCAAAAAATAAGGAGAGGTCACCAAATCGTCCTCCAGCACGATCACCCGGTCATAGCGGCTTAAAACTTCCGTCACTCCGGCGATAATATTCTCTGCCAATCCGCGGTTCGTGTCCCGTTCCGTTACCTCCAGCCGGGCAAAGCCGGTGATTTGCCGGACGTAGTTCCTCACCTCGTCCACTTCCTTCCGCTCTTTTTCATTCCTCGCCGCATCGGCATAAACAAACAACTCCGTTTGTCCGGCCAGCAGATTTTGCTGCAAGGCGGCGACGGTCTGCTGCGTATGCGACAAACGATTGAAAACAAACAATACAACGGGAGCATATTTACGGGTCGTCATCCAAAGATAATTTTAGGGATTCACTGTGATTCTTAAAAAGATTTTATCGTTTTTATAAATTTACGGTAGTTTTCTTCAGCATAAAAATTCTCCTGCCAATATTCAAAACTGCTCAACCGCAATTTCTCCCGTTCGGAAGAGGACCGCTGAAAATAAAGGTCGATTTCGCGGGCCAGACTGTCGGCAGTGAGATTTTTCTCCAGCAAAACCCCGGTATGGGAATTGCAAACCTCGGCAGTTCCGCCTACATCCGTAGCCATCACCGGAATGCCGTAGGATATGGCCTCCATCAGACTGACGGGCAAACCTTCCGAATCACTGACATTCAGGAATAAATCCACCCGATGACCGGCATAAAAATCATGTACCCGATCGTTGGATACCTGTCCGTAGAAATGATAACCGATGTCAGGGGAAGCGTCCAGCAGCCGGGCTGCTTCTTCCTTCAACGCCGCTTCCAATTCCCCATCGCCCAGGTGATACCAGTCCAATTTCAGCCCTTTCAGCCGACTCAAGGCTTCGATGATCAGGCTTACCCGCTTCATCGGCACCAGGCGGGAACAACTCACCAAGGTGTATCTATCTCCGGCCATTGCCTTCCCCTCCAAAGGATATCGGGTTCCCAGCCTGGATACATACAAATTGTCCGTGCGCGGAGCGACCAATTTACGAAAATATTCCCTTCCCTGAGCGGCGATAAAGAATAATCCCGACAAATGCTCACATTTGTACCGCTGAAAAGAGATATACCGGTTGCGATGGGTCTCGAAATAAAGATCCCAGCGGTGTATACGCGACACGGCGGCGATATTCTTTCCCTTCTCCCTCAGCATCGCCAAGCCCAGGGCTTTATTATCGAACCAATAGGAATAATAGAGACTCCCGCTGCCATCGGTATGCTTGCGCAAAAAACGGTAAAACTGATAACCTTTAGCGATATCGTGCAGGAGCTGCCGAAAAATCACCGGAGTAATCTTTTTGTGATATTGATTTTTGAGGGCACCCGATTCCTCCCTGATTTTACGGATTATAAAACAACTATCCGCCGCCAACCGACATAGCAACCGAAGGTTTTCGCCCGGCGAATTGGTCACTCCGAAATGCAGCACCTTACAGTTGGCAGGGAGCGCCCTTGCCTTGCCCTCGGAATTGGATACGATGATGACTATCTCATCGAAAGCCCGGCTCAGCAATCCGATCTCGGCTTCGATATAAGTCTCGCCCGTACCGTAAGGATAGGAATAAGTAATTAACACCAGCTTGTTCTTCATCGCCTGAAATTTATATTTTTTCCAATACCACGCAACTGACCTGAAACTTGCGGAACAGACGGGGCACATCCTGCAGGCATTTTCCCCATACCTGAAATCCATAGCGGGGAATCATCCAATTTTTTACTGTCAGGAACAATTGTTTCGGATGATGGACCAATTGCCGGAAATGACATCCCCGGACCGGGATATATTGTTCATGCTTCACTTTACACAAAGGGAACAAAGCGGCCAATTCCTTCAGTGAAGGCCGGAATTTAGTATCGATAGGGTCGGCATGATAGGGATAGAGGCGGGGAACGGTGACCAGCAGATATCCTCCCGGACGCACGATCTGTTGCAGGAGATCGCACAGTTGCCGGGGATTTTCCACATGTTCCAGCAAATTACTGCATAGGATGCAACTGAACTTTCGCCCGGTCAGTTGCCTGATGAAAGCCGGATCATTCAAGTCGCCTACAAGGTCCACTCCCTCTTCCTTCTTCATGTCGGCATGAACCACCTCTACGCCTTTATCTTGCAGAGGCCCGAAGATATATTCATGGATATAAGGTTGCACCACTTTCCTGAAATGAAGATCCGAACTCCCGATGTTCAGCACCGGAGAGCAACTATCTCCCAGTTCATTGAAAATATGACCGATGACTACAGCTTCTTCTTTAAACATACCTATCCTTTAATCCGGTTAAAATAAACGCTTAAAATACGATTGACGTCCGGGGATACTTTCATCACATAAAGCAAAACCATGCCCACCCCTCCGGTCAGCACACTTCTGTATATTCCGTCCCACCAGGGGCTTTCCAGGCGCGGCAGGAAATAATTCAACAAGAATAGCAATAAAACCAGGGTGATTTGCTTGAAGGTGCCTATGCTATAGGGATTTCCCTTGATTTTTTTCAACACCAGCCATTGTTGCATGGAATAAGTGATCAGGCACGTCAAGGCAGTAGCCATAGCCGCACCCATCACGCCCCAAATGGGAATAAACATATTGTTGGTGACAACCGTCACCGCCGCCATGAAAAGGGTGAAAAAGAAAAACCACCGGAAATAACGGGTATAAGAAATCATTATGCCGCCAAATCCCAGCGTAACTTCTATCAATTTAGAGATTCCTATAAAAAAAACGACCCATTTCCCCTGACTATAAACCGCCCCGTTAGGAATCACGGCAAAGATATTGTCGATATTTACCCACACCAAAACAAACAATTCAAAATCCGTCAAAGATTGATAAACTTCACCATACATCTAATGATAGTCAGCAGTACCGTACCATCCACCATAATCTACAACAATTGAGAACTGGCCTACAACA
>CAJKZL010000442.1 GCA_905204385.1 uncultured Odoribacter sp.
CTTCAATCGCTTCCGGACTTCCGTATTCGATAATTTCTTACCGACAATTTCATCTCCATCCACCGCAATAATACGGTCGCCGGCATGTAAACCCACCTTCTCTGAAGGCCCCCCGGGAACCACGGAAACCACCGTCAACGTATCATGCAAAATCGTAAACTGAATGCCGATCCCAAAAAATCCGCCTTCCATCGGTTCATTCATCTCGTCGACCTCTTCCCGGGTAATATACACCGAATGAGGATCCAGGTCCGCCAATACCTTTACAATCGCATCCTCGGTTAACCGCTGAAGATTAACCGTATCTACATAAAAAGCGTCGATCAAGGCCATCAACCGCTGATACTTTATGCTCTGGTCTCTCACCTGATTCGGCTTATTCTGAGCCATCACCCATTCCGTTTGTAAACCTGCCAGCAAGCAAATTATTCCCAATACCAAAATTCTTTTCATCATATCTTAAAATTACTAATTTCTAAATAATACTTTCCTCCCCTCTCTTTCCCCTTCTCCCCTCTCTCATCTATGATCTATAATCTCTCATCTATAATCTATAAACTATAAACTTTCATCTATAATCTATAAACTATAAACTTTCATCCATAAACTTCCTACTCTCCTTCTCCAACTCCAAAACCTCCAAATCCTTTATATTCTCTTTCTCTACAATAAAGCGTACGGCCGTACGCACTTTATGAAACCCGTAATTGCCGGCAGCACCAGGGTTGACATGCAAACATTTCAGCGTTTTATCGTACATCACCTTCAAAATATGCGAATGGCCGCAAACAAAAAGCTGGGGATGTTCTTCATAAAGCAACTGGCGGATCTTAGCATCATAACGTCCCGGATAACCTCCGATGTGCGTCATGATAACTTTCACTCCTTCACATCTGAAAATCATCTTTTCCGGGAACATCCTGCGTACCTCCCCACCGTCTATGTTTCCATAAACCGCCCGCAGATTAAAAGAGGCTGCCAACCGGTCGGTTATCGTCACATCTCCAATATCCCCGCAATGCCAAACTTCATCACAATCCTTGAAAAAACGTTCCACTTTAGGGTCGAGATAACCATGGGTGTCCGACAAAAGTCCTATTTTCATAAATTTCCGGCTAGAATTATCGATTAGTGAAACAACAAATTATAAACTATACAACATCTTAATCTCCTGAGCCCAATTCTCCTCATCGGGGGTTTCCAGGATAAGGGGAAGATCGTCAAAACGGGGATCATGCATGATCCAACGGAAAGGCTCCAATCCTATCTCTCCTTTGCCGATCTCTTCATGCCGATCGACATGCGACCCTTCACCTTTCTTGGAATCATTCAGGTGCATCCCTTTCAAATATTGAAATCCTACCACCTCCTCAAAATGCTCGAAAGTTTCCTGATAACCGCTCTCACTTTTAATATCATAACCTGCAGCAAAAGCATGGCAGGTATCGATGCATATTCCTACCCTTTTTTTATCCTCCACGCGGTCTATGATATACGCCAACTGCTCAAATGTATATCCCAGATTGGATCCTTGTCCGGCAGTATTTTCAATCACCGCGCAAACACTCTTGGTTTTATCCAATGCGAAATTTACAGATTCAGCGATCAGTTTCAGACATTCTTCGTCGCTGATCTTCTTCAGTGAACTTCCAGGATGAAAATTCAGTAATTTCAATCCCAATTGCTCACAACGCAACATCTCGTCCAAAAATGCTGCCCGGGATTTTTGCAGGGCCTCTTTGTCGGGATTGCCCAGATTAATCAGATAACCGTCATGAGGCAGAATATGCTCTGACCGATATCCGTATTCTTCACAATATTTATGAAACAACTCTACTTGCTGGGCTGTATAGGGAGCAGCATGCCACTGCCGCTGATTTTTGGTGAACAAAGCAAATGCCTTTGCTCCGATCCGACTCGCATTCACCGGAGCATTTTCAACCCCTCCGGCAATACTTACTTGTGCGCCTATATACTTCATATTCAATTTTTATAACGGACAAAAATCTCCATTCCGCTTACTAAAACCTTCATCCATTTTTTATAACCTTTCAAGGTATAACGCTCAACCTTCTTAAAAGTTCAACAGTTGACAAAGTTAATTTTTTTTGAAAAGAAAATCCCGTTATCCGTTCATTTTAAGTCTTATTTAAAACAAACAAACCGTCCCGAAAGTATTTCATTCGTGCTATGGACCAACCTGTCTACTGAAAATGAAACGGACCTGAAAACAGATATTCACTCTCCGTTATTCAGGTCCGTCAGTAGGTTTATCGTTTAAATAAACACCTCACTATCATTTTTCGGGCAAAATTTTATTTTCAACCCATTTCCGGGCATTCACAAAAGCCTCTATCCAGGGACTCACTTCGTCTTCCACGCGCTCCTCAGCATAATAAGCCCAATTCCAGGGATAAATCGAACGTTCCAGATGCGGCATCATGGCCAGATGACGTCCATCCTTACTGACAATACCCGCTGTAGCAAAAGGCGAACCATTGGGATTGGCCGGATAAACATCATAGCTGAACTTCACAGGAATGGCATATTCGCTTTCAGCATAAGGCAGACCGAATTTACCTTCAGCATGAGCGATCCATACTCCCAGACGGCTACCGGCTAAAGAGCCCAGCATAACGGAATTATTCGGCTGGATGGTAACATTAACAAAACCAGACTCCAACTTATGTGAATCGTTATGCAGCATCTTGGGCATCTCTTCATGTCCGGGATAAATCAGTCCCAGCTCAACCATAAGCTGACACCCGTTACAAATCCCTATACTCAGCGTATCTTCCCGTTTGTAAAAGTTTTCCAGAGCGACTCTGGCTTTTTCGTTGAACTTAAAAGCACCGGCCCAGCCTTTAGCAGACCCCAGAACATCCGAATTGGAAAATCCTCCCACGAAAGCGATCATATTCACATCCTCCAGCGTTTCTCGTCCGCTGACCAGATCGGTCATATGTACATCCTTCACGTCAAAACCGGCCAAATGCAAAGCCCAGGCCGTTTCACGCTCACACTGGCACCCTTTCTCCCGGTTCACAGCAGCCCGGATACCCGTTTTAGCAGTACGGTTCAACTGCAAGCCCAAATCAGCCAATTTGCCGGTAAAACCTTGTGGGAATTTATATTTCAACTCATTGTGTTTATAGCTCTTGTATCTCTCCAATGCCTTCTCTTCGCCACTCTGACGCCGGTCGAGTAAATAAGAAGTCTTAAACCAAAGATCACGTAAAGAAGGGATATCCAACGACCAGCTATCCGCATCCTTCTTGATGTTCAGTAATCCCGCCTTACCCGGCTTTCCTAAGAAAGCGTAAGCAACACCGGCTTTATCCATCAGAGCGGAAACCAGGCGGCCCGCATCTTCATCCTGAACGATCGCAACGATAAGTTTCATAGATCTATCCCTCCATATTATGCTTGATGGAAGTGCAACTCCGAAGAAACGGAGAAACATTCTTGCGTTTATTATACAGGAAAAGCGCCCAAAATGCTAGACCTGATTTGGGC
>CAJKZL010000443.1 GCA_905204385.1 uncultured Odoribacter sp.
CGTTTTCGAAATCCTGCGCATAAGGGTAGGATTGAACGTAGGCTTCCAGAAGATAGGTGGCCATGCTCTGCCGGATGGCCGGCAAAGTAAACTTTTCTTCCAGCAGGCTCAACTGGTCTTCAGGACGTGCGGATTGTTTGCTCAGGTATCGGTAAATGATTTGTTGTAAGTCTTCCTCGAATAATAGGGCTACGCTGTCATTCAGAATGGTTTCAGGGGCAGGTAAGGTTTCGGTTAAGTTGTCCGGAAGTTTATTACCGGCATCTTCCCGGTAAATAAAGGCGAAGTTTTCGATGCCTTTCAGATAGTCCAGGTAGCTTCGGATGTTCAGATATCTTTTTACCGGTTCTTTTAAGCGGGTGTTGGTGACGATCTCGTGGGCCCGGTCTATGTATTTTTGTAAAAAATCTTTAGCCTGAGCGGCTGGCGGCGTATCGCTCCATAGGTCGTAAAGGTGTTGCAGGGAGAATCGGTTATATGCTGCCAGGGCACTGTTGTTTTTATCTTTGGAGCCGACGGAGAAATTCATTCTGCGTTTGCCGGCCTGGAGGTCCAATTGGACAGTGGTGCCCGCTTGGAGATATAAATCCTGAGAAAAGGGCCATGGACCGTCATTGTCTTCGACAACGCCCTGGATAGCGGTAAACCCTTGGGCCGAATTACCGAGTTCCAGCGAATAAGTATGGCTCAGGGTATCCGGCTTTACTTCCTGTTCCCCTTGGTTGCTATGGAAATATATTTTATGGGTGTTCGGGATATCTACCTTACCCTGGACGATAATTTTATCCGGATGGGAAGATCGGCATCCGGAGATAACTGAACAGGCGAGGAAAAAGAGAAATAATTGTTTTTTCATAACAAGGAATTTTAGAATGGATAAAGTTAAAATGATCATGTACCGATTTAATTTGCCTGATCGATCGGTGCATGCTACAGGCGTATTTTAGGAAACGGGTTGACGGGCTTGTCGTTCGGTCCGCCGATCCGTTTTTATGTTGTGTTTATGATTTAGCCTTGTTGATTATTTTTATCGGCTTATAGGCTATGCCGGCATAAGTGTATAAAATTTCACCTGTTGTACTGTTGAGTGCATATACGGAACCGTTCATTTCTTGTCCGTTATCCTGCCAGCCGCCGACATATAATAGGTTTTCATCGGGATTGAGACAGAAAGCGGTGATATGGAATTTCGCAGGGAGCTCTTTCCAGGCCTGACCGGTAAAGGTGGTGTTGTTAAAAAAGCTGCGGAAGATAAGATTGCCTTCTGCCCACCAGAAACATTCGAGTTCAGGACTCGATTGCAGTGGGGATTCTGCCGACAGCGAACTGCTGCCCGGAATGGGTTCCTGGATTTCCAGGGCATCTAAAGAAGGATTGTAGTCCTCGTCATATTTCACCCAGAGATCGCTGAGAGTGGTCTTTACATAAGTCCCCTCTGTTTTCGTGATCAGGGTGAAATATCCTTCTTTATTGCCGAACATGGCAATGGGCTGATGTCCGGTAAAATCGAGTCCATATTCACTGGAA
Organism: uncultured Odoribacter sp.; assembly: GCA_905204385.1. Next base: position 1,528 of record CAJKZL010000443.1, read on the forward strand.
ATCATATTATAAGCACAATTATAATAATTATTATATAGTTCCGAAGCTTCGAGGTCCCATACCATATTGTAAGCTACTACGTTCCAATTGCCTTTAAAATAAGTGACCCGGCTGTAGATGGAGGGCAGCGAAGGATTCGGTTCGGCAATGCCTTCCAGGCAAGCAAACTTATAGGCCTTTCCCTCTTCGGAAAGCAGGAGTATGGTATTTGCCCCTTCGATATTGGGCATCATCAGCCGTTGAGGCTTGAACTCCAGGGAAGTGATGTTTTCAATGTTTAAAAGCTTATCGTTGAAGGCATAGATACTCGGCTTATCCTTGAAGCAGATGAAGACTTGTTTCCCGCTTTGCGTAATGTCTGCAGGATATTTTGGGAAATCGATACCTTGATTGTTGTCGGTGAGACAATGGGTTCGGAACTGATCCTGGTCGTTGCGTTTGAACGATAGCATAGAAGTACCGTCGTCTTTGGCGCTCAGTACGGCTACCCCTTCTTCGTAAAGGGCATTCACATGGATGGTAAATTCATAGAATGCACTTCCATGGGCATTGCTGATTTTGATGCGTACAGGAAAGGTTCCTAATTCTTTGCCTACATAATAGAATACGCTGGAATCGGAATAGTAGCGATAACCGATTTCCGACTCATACTTCAGTTCCAGTTGTTGTTCCGTTTGGGAGACGAATCGGTGTAGCGGAATGCTTATCGTGTCCCATTGGTCGATATTGTATTCTTTGTTGAATTTGGAGGAGTCGATGGAGATTTCCGAAATACGCACGGTATCCACGGTACTTTCGTCTTCGAAACAAGCGGTTGCTGCCATAACTATAAACAGCAGGAATATGTATTTTAATGCTTTCATACGGTTAAAAATTTAGGTTTTTTCAATTAGGATCGGGCACATCGGTAATTCCTAGTTCCGGATGTTCCTGGAAATAGGCATACAAGGGAATTAAAATATAGTGTTTTACAGTGTATTCGTAAGGATAGAATCCCCAGCCTTTGTAGTTTTCGAATTCTTCTCCAAATTCTTCTACCATATTTTTGTAGGTAGCAGGCGATTTTTCTGCAATTTCGTGATAAAAAGTAATGAACATCAGCCATTTCGTCGGATGCCAGTCGCCCAGTTGGCTCTGCATCCATACCGGATTGCCCTGCCAGTCGAGTCCCCAATCGGGTTTGGTGATGCTGCTTGTAAAGGTAAGGACGCTTTCGATCCCTTTTTGGTCGACTACTTCCCTGGCTGGAGTGAAGTTGTCGTTGGGAATCAGGCGAAAGGCCACTTCCCAGATCTGCTCATTGCCTAAATTGTTGCGATGCAGGCGGACAGGTATTTCTCCATTTACCGAATCGGCCTCGATTACCAATTTTTCGGGGATCGAATAGTGATTATTTGCCTCGGCAGTGGTTTTCTCCTTGATAATTTCAATGCTGAATTCCCTGGGATTTTCCGATTTTTCTCCTATAATCCTTACCGGAAGGTTAATCGTTTTTTCCGATACCGAAGGGGGATTGAGCCCGAAAGAATAATGAGAGGAATCTTTCAGGAAATAAATATCGCTGATCGAGGTATCGAAAGTCGGATACTCCGTTTCGCTGCATGCCGTCAGGGTAGTTATTGCTAGAGCGATGAGCGGCAGGATAAGGCATTTTATTTTATTCATGATCTTGCTATTTAATGATTTATTCATAGTTGAAGGCGTCTGATTTTTCCGGTTAGTTCCGGTAATTGAATTCTTCTTCCGGGATGTCCGGTGTAAATATGGCTTTACTGGCCGGAATGTTTTCCCCCGTCGTAGATAGTATATTTAAGTTCAGGCGTTTCAAGTGATAGAATTGCTGTCCTTCGCCGATAAATTCTTTAAAGCGTTCTTCTGTCAGGTTTGTAATATTAAGTTCCGGATAGGCTGATAATTCCATGCGGGAGTTTAATACCGTCCGGAAATAACCGGTAGCTTCGGGATCGTTTTTCTTTAGCAGGCATTCT
>CAJKZL010000444.1 GCA_905204385.1 uncultured Odoribacter sp.
AGACTTTATTCCTGGATTTATGCAGAGGCCTTATCGGAAGCGACAAAGCATTTTTTCAATCTACTAGTAACACACTAAAAAACTCACACTCATGAACAAACTGATCTTATTAGGCCTACTCCTGGTAAATGTCCTTTGCAGTTGTAAGGATGATTTCGAAGGTGTCCGGAAATTGGTCGACCGCCGAACCCCCTGGTTGAGCGATCATATCCGTTTCGTAAAATCGACAGCAACAGACAAAGAAACATTCACCCTGCAAAGTGAAGACGACCGTCTTGTCGTCGAAGCCAGCAATGCCAATGCTGCAGCCGTCGGCGTCAATTGGTATTTGAAATACTATTGCCACCGCAATATGTCCCATCTGGGAGACAATCTGGAACCGGTAACGGAATTGCCGGTGCTGACGGAACCGGTCACCCGCGAAACCGGAGCACAATGCCGCTATGCCCTGAATTATTGCACCTATAATTACTCCATGAGTTTCTATACCTGGGAAGACTGGGAACGCGAACTGGATTGGATGGCCTTGAACGGAGTCAATCTGATGCTAGTAGCCAACGGAGCTGAAGCGGTATGGCAAAACACCCTCCGCCGTTTAGGGTATACGGAACAAGAAATAACCGATTACATTGCAGGTCCGGCCTATACGGCCTGGTGGTTGATGGGTAATTTGGAAGGCTGGGGAGGTCCTATGCCCCAATCCCAGATCGACAGCCGTAAAGAGACCGTTCAAAAAATGCTCAGCCGGATGAAGGAATTGGGCATCCAGCCCTTAATGCCCGGTTTTTACGGAATGATTCCCAGTAATTACAAAGAAAAAAGCCAGGCACATATCATTCCTCAAGGGAAATGGTGTACTTTCACCCGCCCGGATATTCTGGACCCTACGGATCCGGAATTTCAACGGATAGCGGATATTTTTTATGAAGAGACCCGCAATTTGTACGGCGACGACCTTCGTTTTTTCTCCGGCGATCCTTTCCATGAGGGAGGCATAGCTAAAGGAGTCGATTTAGGGGAAGCCGGTCTGGCGATACAACAAGCTATGCAAAAACATTTTCCGGGAGCCGTCTGGGTTTTACAAGGCTGGCAAAACAATCCGAAACCCGAATTGTTGGCAAAACTGGATAAAAATGCTGTGCTTGTACAGGAATTATTCGGCGAGAATACCCAGAATTGGGAAAAGCGTAAAGGATATGAAGGAACTCCTTTTATCTGGGCCACAGTGACTAATTTCGGAGAACGTCCCGGCATTAATGGAAAATTGCAACGCTTTGCGGACGAAATATACAGGGCCTCTAACAGCGAATATGCCCCCTATATGAAAGGAGTAGGCATACTGCCCGAAGGAATCATCAACAACCCCGTAGCTTATGAGCTGGTTCTGGAATCGGTATGGCATCCGGAAAAAATCAATGTGAACGAATGGATAGAAGAATATTGTCCCGCCCGATACGGCAAAGCCAACGAAAAAGTAAAGACGGCCTGGCAAATATTCCTGAATACCATTTACAGCAGTGAGGTAGGTTATCAGGAAGGGCCTCCCGAAAATATATTATGTGCCCGTCCCGGCCTGAACATTACTCATGTCTCCTCCTGGGGAAAAATTGCCAAACGGTACGATATCGATCGATTCCGCCAAGGAGTAAAAATATTGGCAGAAGCATTCCCCGAACTAAAAGAAAGCAGAACTTACCGCATCGATCTGATTCATTTCCTGCGTCAGGTTTTAGCCAATGAAGCGGACAGTGTTTTCGCCCGCATGGTTACCGCTTATCAGCAAAAAAAGCAGCCCGCTTTCGAGGAAGCGAAGGAACAATGGACGAATCTCCTGGATACCGAAAATGAATTACTCGCTCAGGATCCTATGTTCCGGTTAAGTACGTATCAAAACCAGGCCCTGAACGCCGGCAATACGGAAGAAGAGAAAAACAACAACCTGAAAAATGCCATGGCCCTGGTCACGTATTGGGGAGGCAATATACCCGAACAAGACTATTTACGGGATTATGCCTACAAAGAATGGGCGGGATTAATGAATCATTTTTATAAACAGCGGTGGAATATGTATTTTGAATACCTCAGCCAACCGAATCCCGATAAAGCAAAAGCACCCCAATTCTATCACTGGGAAAGGACATGGGCTGCCGACCATTGCAAAGTGATCGACGACTCTCCCAAAGGCTCTTTGGAAGAGGTCATGAAACAAATTCTGCAATAATCCTTCCTCATCCTAAAGCTTCACTTCATGACCGAAAGGAGTTAGTGCTAAGAGGGATAATTTAAAATGCTGTAAACCGAAGGGGATTCCGACGATGGTAATGCATAACAGGAATCCCCATAATACATGCGATAGAAAAATCCATATTCCTCCGACAAAAAACCATATGACGTTCATCACAACGGATAAACAACCGTTTGCTTTTTCCTTATGAACCACTTCACTTCCAAAAGGCCACAAGGCTAAAATCCCTAATTTTATGGTTTGTAGCCCGAAAGGTATCCCGATAATGGTTACAAACAAAACCGCACTTGCGAGAAAGTATTCCAGTGCAATGAGCACACCACCACACAAAAACCAAATAATATTTCCGATCATTTTCATAGTTCAAAATTAATAAATCTTCCGAAAAAACAAAGCTATCGGCGATTAAAATTCTGAAACTAAACAAAGAGTATACTAATTCCGATGAGGCAATATATCAAAGCTTCGGCCGTATTCACGCCAAGGGCGATAGCGTCATTCTGCATCAAACGACGGGCTAGGCGGTCGGCTAACACAGCTACCAGCGAAAAAATCAGAAAAGCCTGCCCCATAAAAATCAGTCCCAGCAATACCATTCGTCCCAGGGGATTTGCTGCATCGGGAGGGATAAACTGCGGGAAAAAAGCCAGAAAAAATAAAATCACTTTGGGATTGAGCACATTCATCAATATGCCTTTCGTATAGAGTTTCCCGGTTATCCCCACACTTTCAGAAAGGGTAAAATGATTTTCGCGGCGCGCCAGAAAAGCCCTTATTCCCAGATAAAACAAATAAGCCGCCCCGGCAAACTTCAGCAAGGTAAAGGCAAAAGGCGAACTTCTCAGGAGTACCGAAACGCCCAGACAGACAGCCGTCACGTGTACAATGAGGCCGGTACACAAACCGGCGGCAAACACTATGCCCGATTTCCGGCCCCGGGTAATACTCTGCGTAATCACAAACAGGATATCCGGCCCGGGCATCAAAGTCAATAAAACAGCCGCGCTGACAAAACCCCACAGATTCATCGTGAAAAAATTAGAAAGTTTCCGGGTTGCAAAGTTAGAAAGTTTCCGGTATTAATTATTTTTGTAAGCACAAAACCAACCAGTATGATTGCAACGATTCTTTTTCTCCTTATCCTGTTTTATGCCATAGCGACTTACAATGCTCTGACGCGCAAAAGAAACAATGTTGAAAACGACTTCGGAGCCATCGAAGCTAAGATGAAAAAAAGATTCGATCTGATACCGAATCTA
>CAJKZL010000445.1 GCA_905204385.1 uncultured Odoribacter sp.
TATAGCATACTCGTCATAAGCGGTAATAAAAATAACAGGCGCTTTAATATCCACCTGCCGGAAAATTTCAAAACTTTGTCCATCTCCCAAATGAATATCGCTGAAAATCAAATCCGTCTGATGCAGTTTCAACCATTCCACGCTTCCGCGCACCGAATCCAGGCAGGCAAGGATTTCCATCTCCGGGGCGATCTCTTTCAATATATTTTCCAGTTCCCTGACCGCCAGGGCCTCATCTTCAATTATTATTGCTGTCATATTTTCAATCAAAAGGCTGCACCGAAAATACGAAAAAACTAAGAATTTCGATGAATGGATAACGGGAAAAGATTTGCGGGAAATGTTCGGTAAGGGACCTGCTCCCACTTCAAGAGTCAGGACAAACAAAACATTTCCCGCAATAAAAGGAAAATCTTCCCGATTAATTATTCAAATTCGGATTGCTCTCCAGGGCTTCCCTTGGAAACGGAATCACATATAAAGGATCATTCTGCCGAATCACCAGAGTTTCCTCCTCAAAGTTCTTGTCCATATACGTTTTTACAATTTCCGGGCGGGTGGTACGTCTTAAATCATACCAGCGATGCCCCTCCAAAGCTAATTCCCGGGCTCTTTCGTCTGCAATTTCCCCGATCAATTGTTGCTGATCCATAGCATCGATCCGGGCCGACCAGGTGATAAAGTACGAAGGGGTAAGCCGGTTCTCCAACAACTGTTTCAAATATCCCTTTGCCACGTCGAGCTTTCCGGGAACGTGAGCGGCAGCCTCGGCTGCAATCAGGTAAACCTCGCCACTGCGAAAAGTCACCCGCATGCTTCTGTCGTAACATTTATCGGAAGAATAGCCGCTCCAGGGAGAATACTTGAAATACAACCCCAACCGCAAATCTCCTTCCGGATCGTACTTATCGGTAATATTCGGCAATACATCGGCATCATCCGCTAAATCGGTTCCTCCGGTCAATTCCCAGGCTTGGATCGATTCTTTAGAATCATATCGATAAGGCGCCGTAAATCCTTCTTCATTCAGATTTTCAAGCGGACAAGAAGCCAAAATTTCCTCTGCCGCTGTCAAAGCTAAGTCCCACTCCGCCCGATACAAACGTACCCGGGCTTCGAAAGCCAAAGCTGACTTTTTAGAAAACCGGTAACGAACGCTGGCCGGCTGTTCGTCTACCTGCAACAGAGGTCGGGCTTCCTCAATATCGGATAAGATCTGTTCATATACTTTCTCTACGCTGACAGGTACATAATCCTGTTCTATATCGATCGCCAATGCCAGAGGAATTCCCCGGTCCGCAGAAGCCGTCGATTTTTCATAAGGCCTGGCATACAAATTCAACAATTCAAAATGAATATAGGCGCGGAGCAAAAGAGCTTCCGCCTTTAACTGCTCACGGGAATCCGCACGCGTATCCGCCTCTGCCTCCATAACGCCGTCGATAACGCTGTTTGCATAGAAAATAATCTTATACATCGTCGTCCAGGGATAAGTCTCTGTAGTCGGGCCTGCCCCTACATCATTCAGCAAGGCAATATCGATATACTGATCGTAAGTAGGCGTTCCCAAAGCAGGAAATAACTCATCCGACCGCAGCGCCAGCAATTTTTTATAAGTAATCGAAGTATTGTAAGCTGAAGTCAGCAAAGCACGGTATTCCGTAACTTTTTCCGGAATCACTTTTCCCACAGGTTCCACATCCAGATAATTACAGGAGGTTAATCCCGCGATCAGGGCTGTAGATAATAGGATAGATAGCTTTTTCATCTTTTTACCTGTTAAATGGTACATCAAAATTAGTTCCAAAATTCGCTTTGTCGAATCACATACAAACAAAGCGTTTACCCAAATATAGAATATGTTTCCAGGCTTAAGGATCAAAACGTCAGATCCAAACCCACGGAAAAAGTCTTTGGCAAGGGCTGGGCATAAATATTGCCATAGGTTTCCGGATCGAAATATCCCTTATAACTGCTTCCTACTACAAAAGGATTTCGGGTTTCCGCACTGATACGGGCATTGGCCAGACACATTTTCTTCGCTATTTTTTCAGGTAAATTATATCCCAACCGGATGCTGTTTACCCTCAGATAGCTCATATTCTTAAACCAAATATCATAATTTCGGAAAGCCTGTATTCCCCGTTCGTCATTAGCCATCCACAAATAAGCCAGATCGTTTTCCATCGTCGTCCGTCCTACGAGTCCCGGATATTTACCCCCCGGATTTTCAGGCGACCAAATGTCGAAAACCCGCCTGGAGTAATTGCTCCCCGGCGAAACGGCAGTCGGATCATAGAAAGGTCTTTCCTGAACGGTCTGATCGATGACAAAACTGGTTGAAATGGTCAAATCAAAATTTTTATAATAAAAACGGTTGATAAACCCACCTGTAAACCTGGGCTCGGTAGTTCCGGCATAAGTATACAGATTCCGGAAATCTTCCTGTGTCAGATCAGAGTTCAGGAAGGTTTCTCCCCATAAATCATCATACCCCTGAGACAATTTAAAGAAATCGTAGTACGAAACCTTTTGACCGTTTTGCCAGAACATAGGCAATCCCTGCTCATCCAGCCCCGCCGTATTCAACTGAAAAAGAGCGCCGATAGAATGCCCCTGCAAAGAGGGAGTAAAGGTATTGTCCCGGGTATTGATGCGATTCACCTCACTCTTGTTATGGGCGATATTGAAATCCGTGGTCCACCGGAAGTCTTTTGTCCGGATATTGACCGTAGACAAAGCAAACTCAAACCCCTTATTGGTTACCTTCGCCCAGTTTATCGTCGAAAAATTGAATCCGTTCTCGCCAGGCAATACCCGGGTGGAAATCAAATCATCGCTCACCCGATGGTAAGCATCGATGCTGAAGGTGATCCGGTTCTTTATCACTCCCATATCCAACCCAAGGTTCCAGTTTTTAGTTTTCTCCCAACGTAAATAATGATTGGGCGGGGAAGCCACATCGATCCGGTCTTCCGTATTACCGGGCAGAATGGTAGTATTATCCCATACCCCGGTAATCAAAGGAGAAGTGTTGCGGTCGATGTTTCCCTGCAACCCATAGGACACCCTCAGCTTCAGGTTCGAAAGCCAGTCGGCGTTCTCCAGAAATTGCTCCCGGTCGATGTTCCAGGCTGCCGAAGCCGCCCACAAAGGCAGGTACTTATACTTCCGGTCCACTCCGAAAAGATTGGAACCATCGTGCCGCATACTCCCGAAAAAGGTATAACGATTGTCATAAGTATAAGAAGCCGTCATAAAGTACGAAAGATTCCGCCTTTCGTCAAATCCTCTCTTATACTGATTATACGACTCGTCGCCTATCCATTGGCTATTTTCAGGGATCTCTATCGGCTTGGTCGTCATGGACCGGGAATCATACCCGAATCCTTTCGTATGTAAGCTATTGGTCTTATCGCCCCGCATTTCCATTCCGGCCATCACATCCACATCGTACAATCCGACGAAAGTCTTACTGTACTCTCCCAGCAACTACCAAT
>CAJKZL010000446.1 GCA_905204385.1 uncultured Odoribacter sp.
GTAGTACTGCTTTCCCGCAAAAAGCCAGACGGACATATCAACGTAAAAGTTGAGTTTGGCGAGGGTGAGGGAAAAGTTCCGCTTGATAATATCGCTAAAAGAGCCGAAGAATACAAGCCCAAGGAACGAGTGACCTACAAAATGATAAAGGAGTACATAGAAGCTAAATACGGTTTCAAAGTACATACCGCATATATCGCAGAGGTAAAAAGAGATTTGGGCTTGCCGATGTATGATGCTCCTAATGCAGTGGAGGAATTGAAGCAACCGAGGAAGCATCCGACGGTGGAGAAAGTGGAAGCAATTAAAGATGCCCTCAAGCATTTTGAGGTTATCTAAAATCATGAGCGTACCATTAGAAATAATGGTATACTTATGATATGGGAGGCGAATATTATGATTATACCTGTAAGCGTTAAAAATCAGAGTATTGATTCTTCTGGAATCACAAGTGATTACAAAGCTGCTATAAGTGAATATATTTGGAATGGTTTTGAAGCTAATGCTAAAAAAGTTAGTATAGAATATACACTTAACGAAAAGTGTTGTAAAATATTAGTTGATAATTGAAAAAGGAGAGCTAATAAATAATCTGTAAATGAAAGGATGGAGTTGATAAGATGAATGCATCTTTTTATAACGAAATCAAAAAAATTTTAATCTCGGCGAGAAATAAAGTTTATCAAACAGCCAATTTTGCAATGGTTGAAGCCTACTGGAATATAGGAAAATCAATCATTGAAGAACAGGGTGGCAATGAAAAGGCGGAGTATGGTACAGGTTTGTTAAAAGAGTTGTCAAAGCAAATGACGCAGGATTTTGGCAAAGGATTTACCGTTGCCAATTTGAAAAATATGCGGCAGTTTTATTTGACATTTCCAAATGGCTACGCACTGCGTAGCGAATTAAGTTGGACGCATTATCGGCTCTTGATGCGAGTGGAGAATGAAAATGCACGAGAATTTTATATGCAGGAAGCTGTAAAATCCCAATGGAGTACCAGACAACTTGAGCGTCAGATAAATTCTTTCTTTTATGAAAGGCTATTGTCCAGTAAAAATAAAGAGCAAGTTGCAGAGGAAATACAGACATTAGAACCGGCGAAAAAACCAGAAGATGTCATCCGCGACCCATATGTGTTGGAGTTTCTTGGACTGAAATCTAATGATGATTTTTATGAAAGCGATTTAGAACAAGCGTTAATTACACATTTGCAGAAATTTCTTTTGGAACTTGGTAGAGGGTTTTCATTTGTCGCAAGGCAGAAAAGAATAACCTTTGATGGACGTCATTTTAGAATTGACCTTGTATTTTATAATTATATCTTAAAATCGTTTGTGTTGATCGACCTCAAAACGACGACGATCACGCATCAGGACGTGGGACAGATGGATATGTACGTGCGCATGTATGACGAACGGGTACGCGGAGAGGGCGACAACCCGACCATCGGCATCGTCCTTTGTTCGGAAACGGATGAAGATATCGCCCGTTACTCCGTCCTGCACGACAACGATCACTTATTCGCCTCGAAGTATATGCTTTATATGCCGACCGAGGAGGAATTGCGTGAGGAGATCGAACGGCAAAAGGAATTTTATCGGTTGCAACACGATAAGTTGACTATGTAATACTATAATCGAATACATATCTTTTATCTTACAACAGATCTTATTGATGAAATAACCTAACCTTATTTCAAAGACATACTCTCTGGCTTATCTTCGATAACTGATCTCTGATTTGCATTTTTTTGGTAAAAAATTACTTTTATTGTAAACAAATCTTCTCTTTCGGTGTTATAGAGGTACCAAAATACCTGTCATGAACATAGATTGGACCTTTATAAAGCGTAGCATCGACGCCTCGTTATCGGCCGGTGAACGGCAACAATTGGAAGAGTGGCTGCGGGAATCGCCTCTTCATCGGGAGTTGTACCGGGATGCCGGACAGTTTTTGAAAAATCCGGAAAAATTCCGGCCGGAACAAGAGAAACTACTGCAATTCAAGGTCGAATACGAGAAACGGTTGGATCGTCGGCATAAGATCCGGTCGCGGCATCTTTTATTGCGGCGGATGAGGATAGCCGCTGCCGTTCTTTTGCCTTTGGGCCTGGCTTTTTTCTTCCTTTCTAGGCCGGAAGGATCGGAGGAAGGCAGGTTGGGACACCGGTCGGAAATCCGGCCGGGCCAACCTAAAGCGGTACTGGTGACGGGTGGGGGAAAAGAGATTTCTTTGAATGTACAACTCCCCGAAGTAGAGGTGGCGGAGGGAATAAAAATCGGGGTGGAGGAGAGTACGTTGATTTATCCGGAAACCTTACCGTCGAGTGAAGTTGTGGAAAATCGTCTGATCATACCCCGGGGAGGCGAATATTCACTTTGTCTGAGCGACGGCTCGAAAATCTGGATGAATTCGGCTTCCGAACTGAGCTATCCGGTGTGTTTTACGGGAAATGAAAGAAAAGTGTATTTGAAGGGAGAAGCTTATTTTCAGGTTGCCCCGAACTCGCTTAGGGCTTTTATCGTCGTGACGGACGATCTGGAGGTGAAAGTTTACGGTACGGAATTTAATATCAATACTCGCATAGCCGAAGGTGTGCAGGCTACTTTAGTGAAGGGATCGGTCTCCGTTTGCCCGATGGGAGGGAGTGAAACGATGCTTAAGCCCGACCAAATGGCCGAGTATAACCGGGAAACAGGCGAAATGCTGATCCGGGAAGTGGATGTGGAAAATTATGTCAGCTGGAAATCAGGAATGTATGTGTTTGAGAATCGCTCGGTGGAACAGATTATGGATGAACTGTCGTTGTGGTACGATGTCGGGGTATTTTACAAAAACGAGGCTTGTAAACGCGAAAGGTTCAGCGGAATCCTTCCCCGCTACCGGGAGATCGGCGATATGCTGTCGATGATAGAGAAAACCACTCATGTACGATTTGAAGTGAAAGGAAAGGGAGTGGTGGTGGAGTGATGGAAAACCCATGAATATATAGAAAATAAATTGAAAAATCCCGGAGCAGCGCCAACCAATCCGGGATTCAAGGAGGTCAAACTCAATGGTATTAACCTATAATTAGTCAAATTTATGAAAAAAAGCTTAGGATGGACCCATCGGAATGGGAAAAAACCGGAAAAAATTTTTCGTATCATGAAGTTATTGCTTGTCTTTATGACGGTCACTAGCCTCACTATTTCAGCCGCCACTTATTCTCAGGTAAAAGTTACGCTGAATTTGAAGGAGGTGGGGGTGATGGAATTGTTTAAGGAAATCCAGAAAAAAACGGATTATATTTTTGTTTATTATGTGATCGATCATCAGCAATACAAAAACTTATCCGTTTCGGTACGCAACGAATCCGTCGAATCGGTATTGAAAAGAGTTTTTGGAGAGGATAAACTGGAGTTCGTCACCGAAGGGAACGTGATCGTTGTGAAGCCACGTGCTTTAACGGCCGTACCACAGCAAACGATGGTGATCCGGGGAAAGGTGAAG
>CAJKZL010000447.1 GCA_905204385.1 uncultured Odoribacter sp.
CCCACCGAAGATTCCCCCCACGATCACCACGACAGCCGCAATCGAAGGGATGCCCCCCGATCGCTCGGCAATGCTCATAGCGATGGGGGTCGTTACTGATTTCGGCTCCAAAGAGGCGATCAATGCCTCATCAGCCCCAAAGTAACGGGCAATAAAGATAACGCTAAGGATCCCCGTAACGCACCCTACAAATACAGAAGTAAGGATCGAAACAGCATTTTCCTTTAACCGGGCTATCTGTTCATACAACAACTAGCCTAAGGCCACAACCGTAGGTCCCAGCATAAAACTAACGATCCGGCTTCCTTTTTCGAAAGAGTGGTAAGGAATGTCTAAAACATGAAGGATAGCTGCCAATACAGGAATGGAAACCAATAAAGGATGCAATAACTTCACCCCGGTCTTGCGATACCGCCAGCCCGCCGCCAGGTACACCCCTACCACAAGCGTGAGAATAAAAATTTCCATATTTACCACCTTCTCCATAAGCCCTTCCTTCTCCTTTAAACCCTAAACCTTAAACTATAAACTTTAAACCCTAAACTATCAACTCTCAACCCTCTTCCCCCTCCGTTTTTCAAACCATTGCTGGACCGAAGCCACCACGACGATGACGATAACCGTACTGACGGCGCAAGCCGTCAACACCGCCTGCCAGTGTTCGGACAAAATATCCAGCGCATTGACAATTCCAACCCCGGCCGGAACAAAAAACAACGCCATATTATCGCAGAGAAATTTCGCCACCGGCTGTACCTGCTGTGGTTTCACCCATTTTAAACACAAAGCGGCGAATAGCAGGATCATTCCGATCACACTCCCGGGAATAAATCCATCGGTCAACCAACCGATAAATTCTCCAAGGGCAAAGAAAAAAAGGACGATAAAAATACCAGGTAACATATCAAAACCTTAAAACCATGACAAAAATAGGCGAACAAGCATTTCCTTATGCGCCGGGAATGTCTTTTCCGGAAATAAAATAACGAAAACGTTAGCTATTTTTTCATTTCAAGCAGATGCCTGCGCCAAAACGTCCGGCCTCGATTCCATCCCGTCGGTACGAGAAAAAGCGGTCGGGATGACAAACCGAACACATGCCTGCAAGCTCGATATTACTATTTTTCACCCCTGTCTCTATCAATTCCATCCGGTTGGCCTCCCACAAATCCACCTGAAATTTTCCTTCCCGCTGCCCCGGAACGACAATATCCCGCTCTGAAGGAAACAACTCCCGGAAAACCCCTGCCACCTTCTCGTCTACCTCAAAACAACACGGACCTATCGAAGGGCCGATTCCAGCCAGGATCCGTTCCGGAAGGCAGCCGAAACGATCTTTCATAACCGCTACAGCTTTCGCCGCTATACGGGCTGCTGTCCCTCTCCAACCGGCATGCACAGCGGCTATCACTTTTTTCCAGGGATCATACAAGAGCACAGGAACGCAATCGGCCGAAAGAACCATCAGGCAAATCCCCCGCCGATCGGTGACCAAACCGTCGGTATCCGGCAAGCGGCTTATCCTATCCAGACCTCCACTGCCTGCATCTTCTCCGGTTACGACAGCAATCCGGTCGGAGTGGATCTGATGTCCGGTCACCCAGCGCTCCGGATCGATACCTACCGCCCGGGCCAGCAATAAACGGTTTTGCCGGATCTGTCCGGCATCCCCACCCTCCGAAAATCCGATATTCTTCATGCCGGAAGATACATAATGCACCACCTCCGCATGCCCGGCCAACTGCCTGAACCGGTAAAAAGCAAACTCTTTCGCCTCGATTTTATCCATATTCCCTAAGCTTATATACGGAGCAAAAATAAATCTACAACATCAATAAACCAAATAAAAAAATTCTCCCACAGAGGAAAAATATAAACCTACGTGACCCCTGGTGCGTATAACAAAAATAAAAACCATGTGGCAGGAATATCTTCGCATCAGAGAAAATTATCTCAAAAAATCAGCATCTCAAAATGAGGCTTACCGGGAATATCTCCGGGATCATTTTCTCTATGAAGTATATCAGTTGGGAGGGCATCTTCTCCCCGAAGAACAATTCCAACAGATCCTCCATACCGACCGGAAGCCTGCCCATCCCGACGGACTTCGGGCATACGATCTTTGGCAAGCGTGGAAATATATCCAGGAACAAGCCGGGAAACATGCCCCTTTCACCACCACCCTGGTGCGGGAAATAGCCTCTAAAATCATGAAACATACCGGTCAGGAAACTACGACTACCATAGGCCGCTACGATACTTCCCTGGGCGATTACCGCCTGGGGGAAGATTATGACGTCGTTTATCCGATTGCCGAATACAGCCAAATACCGGATTTACTTGCAGCCCTATGCCGCGAAACCAATGTACAGTTGCAAAACAACGGAGTAGTGCCCTTGGTCCGGACCGCCATCCGTTATCTTTTCAAATTCATCCACATCAAACCCTTTGGAGCAGGGAACCTGGAAACGGGTATGCTAAGTGCCGATTATTTGTTGCTCTATCACCAGCAGCCTTTGTTGATCATTTATGGAGAAGACCGGCCAAAAGCATTGAATGCCATAAAAACCACTCAGCTCAACCAAACGCCCGAAGAATTCGAAAATTTTATGCTCCAGGAACAAATGAAATACTTTCGGGAAGAAAGCGAATGAACGACCTTATAAAAAAGTTGGCCTTTTTCTTTGCAGTTTATAATGAATGAATTATCTTTGCCGTCCGATAACGGAAAGAATAATCATAAAATTTTACATACAATGAAAAAGGGCATACATCCTGAAAATTACAGACTGGTAGTATTTAAAGATATGTCTAATGGCACGACTACCATTACTAAATCAACTGCAGCAACAAAAGAAACCATCGAGATCGATGGTGTAGAATATCCGTTGGTAAAAATGGAAATCTCCAACACTTCACACCCGTTCTATACCGGTAAAGTGAAATTGGTGGATACTGCCGGTCGTGTAGATAAATTCATGAACCGTTACAAGGACCACATGGAAAAAAGAAAAAAATAATCGTTTCTCTCTAAATGAAATAAAAAAAGCGAAAAGAAGACTTTTCGCTTTTTTTATTTCCTTCCCTCTATTCCCTAAGCAAAATCAGCATTCGGAACAAAATGCTCCCTACTCAATTGTGGCACAGGATTTGTGCTATAGGTAATGAATCCTATTTTTACACAAAACATTGACAAAATGTCAGTTGTTACTCGTATAAAAATTTATAACCATAAAACAAGAGAGGACGAATAAATGGATAAAATAAATCTGAAAGCAGTGTTATTACAGAACATGGGAGAAGATTCGGCAGATTTCCTACCCATCATGGGGGACGAGAAAGAACTGCTGAATGATAATATGCAGATTCCTGACACACTGCCAATTTTACCGCTACGGAATACGGTATTATTTCCGGGCGTAATCATACCGATCTACATAGGACGGGATAAATCTATAATGTTGAACAAAGATTCATACGGGAAGAGTGCC
>CAJKZL010000448.1 GCA_905204385.1 uncultured Odoribacter sp.
TAAACTGCAGGTCTTTCAGAATGTCATACGAACCATAAATGGTATTGAATGCCCGGGTGACTTTCTCTTTCTGGTAATTCAGGTCCAGGCTGGGTTTGGGATTCCGTCCGCCGTTGCCCGGAAAAACATCGCGTCCGTTAATAGCGGGATCATCCGACGTCACATAACTTCCATCCTCATAGTAAGGAAAATCGGAAGGAGTCACTTTTACGCGGGTAGCATACAGGGGTGTTGTATAACTCGTTCCTTCTCCATTAGACTTTTGATTCAGGGCAGAAAATAACACTTTTGCTCCGAGAGTCACTTTTTTATTGGCTTTATATTCGATATTCAACCGGCCGGTCATTCTTTTCAGACCGGAAGCCACCGTGATACCATCCTGTTGCATCAATCCCAGGGAGGAATAATATTTTATCTTATCCGAACCGCCGGAAGCCGATATTTCATAATTCTGATGGCTTCCCTTGCGGAACATGATATCGTTCCAATCGACAAAACCGCACCAGGGTACAGGGGCGTATTTATCGATATTGGCATCGGCATAAGCCACAGCGGCCGTCGGGTCCTTCGCATCGTAAACCGTCGCATAATTGATCAGACCTTCATACAACAAATCCCGCCGCTCCTGTCCACCCATCACTTCCCGGTAATCCATTGCAAAATCGGTCCATCCCCAGTCTGCTTTGGCTTTAAACCTGGCATCCCCTTTGCTGCCCGACTTGGTGGTAATCAAAACGACCCCGTTTGCCGCCCGCGATCCATATAAAGAAGCGGCAGCAGCATCTTTCAGGATGGTCACATTTTCGATGTCCGAAGGACTGATGGTCGCCATAGGATCCAATCCGATGCCTACGGAACTCAGATCGGAATCCGACACCGGAATCCCGTCTATCACATACAAAGGCTCATTCCCGGCATTAAACGACCCCATGCCCCGGATGCGGATAGAATTACCCGCTCCGGGCTGACCGGAAGTTCCCAGAACGGCGACGCCGGGAGCCGCCCCCTGTAACATTTCTGCAAAAGATACCACCGGAACATCCTCTCTGGTTTTCATGCTCATCGAATTCGCCGATCCGGTATAGGTGGATTTCTTAAAATTTCCATATCCGGTAACGATCACTTCGTCCAATTCAGCTTGCTCCTCTTCAAGAATAACGCTTATCTCCTTTTTATCGGCGGGCACTTTCACCTCTTTGGTTTTCATGCCCACAAAAGAAAACACCAAAACCACCTCTTTCGCCTCTTCCGGATAACCGATTACAAAACGTCCGGCCGCATCGGTGGCCACTCCCGTATGGGTGCCCTTCACTCTTACCGACACTCCGGGCAAGGGAATCCCTCCCTTATCCTTTACCATCCCTTTTATCTCTCCGAAACGCTGAGGCACGACACCGGCCTCCATTTTTCTGATCACGATCACTTCCTTGTGGATTTCATAAACCAGATCCGTATCTTTCAGGCACCGATCCAATACTTCCCGCACGGTTTTGTGCTTTACCGTCACTTCACCCAGCTTTATGCTTTCCACGTCCGCCGTATTGTAAACAAAAACGCATCCTGATTGTTTCTGTAATTCCCAAAGCACTTCGTGCAAGGTTGCATTCCTGAAACTGAGATCCACGGCCTGCTGAGCGGAAACGTTAGCAGACAACTGCAAAAAACTCAGCAAAACCAGATAAAACGATAGTCTCATAACCCAAAAGCCCTTTTTTAATACCTTCCAGGGAAAGGTAATTCGATTTTTCTTCATAACTTTGAATGTTTTAGTTAAACTGATAATTTCTGTTGGCGCAGAAATTGTTGCACCCGGGGAGTGTTGGCGCACTCCCCGATTACTTTATTTATAAGTGAAAGAGACGAGCTTCCCTTCCATCGAAACCTTGATTTTCCCGGTTTTTTCCAATAACTCCAGAATGGGTCCTATCTCGCTGTAACGATCGATATAGCAACCGAAACGCAGGTCCTTCAGATCTTCTTCCTGATAAAAAACTTCAATATCGTACCAGCGGGACAAATAATTCATCACATCCTCCAAACGCCAATCCCGGAAATCGAATTTACCGTTTTTCCAGGCGATATATTCAGCTACATTCACTTCCCTGGCCTCCAGAGCGCCGGAAGTTTTACAAAAAACAGCCTGCCACGAAGGCTTCAGCACAATTGCCCGGTTTCCTTGTTCCGGTACTACTTGAACACTCCCCTCTACTAAGGTCGTCTTCACTGCAGCATCTTCGGGATAAGCGGAAATATTAAACTGCGTTCCCAATACCTGCACGCGCATACCTTGAGTGCGAACGACAAAGGGACGGGAAAGATCTTTTTTAACTTCAAAATAAGCCTCGCCACTCAATTCCACCTCACGAATGTCTCCGGTAAAACGAACCGGATAATGCAGTGAACTCATGGCATTCAAATACACCACCGTCCCGTCGCTCAGCAGTAAGGAATATTCCCCTCTCCGGGGAACTTCCAGTTTGTTATAAACCATCGCTTGCCCCTGCAACAGAGCTTTACCCGTTTCCCTATAGGTCAGCCTAGCGGAATCTTTACAGATTTTCGTTCCGTCTTTTTCCCTCCATTCAAGATTCCGGGCACCGTCGAGTTTCACTACCGACCCGTCGGCCATCGTCAGTATAGCCCGGGAAGATCCGGGTAATCCGGCAGTTGTCCATTGTTCGGAGTCCCCCTGTCCGGACGTCTCACGATACATCAAGAAATACCCCACGCACAAGGGAAGCACCAACACGGCAGCCCATGCCATACAGCGCCTAAGGGACTTCTTTTTAGCGGGCTGAAAGTTTTTCTCTATCTTCTGCCACGCCCGGGTTCTATCGTATTGCTCCGCCATCCGGTTGAGTTCCCGAATATTTTTTTCCCGGCAAACCTTATCGAATAAAGCCAGGTTTTCAGGCGAAGCGGATTTCCACGCTTCCAGGACTTGTTGCTGCTCTTCCGTCAGATTGTCGGCCAGGAATCCGGCAAACAACCGGGCTATATCGAAACTTCGATCCTTCATATCTCATTTTCTTTATTCCTATAACAGGTGAAATTAAAATATGGGGTAAATAAAAAACGTTTTTTTATGAAAAAATGCAGATTTGAGACAAGTTATTGAAAATAAGCCATAGAGTATGACTTTGAAATAAGGTAGGTTATGCTTTGGCGAACGTTCAACTGCTTTGAATTACCTCGCTTTGCATCTCGTCAAACAACTCTGTCAAATATACAACAAATATCCGATATAGCAAAGAATTTCTTCATTGCAATTAGCCTAATCGTTATTACTTCCACAGTGAATTAGATAAACTATAAATCAACAGAGTTATAACCCTATAAAATCTTACCGTTGCTCATTTACCAGCTCTATGGACTTAAAACGTCGTATTTTCTAATTAATTCACTTTTTTTATTCCCAACCCGTTTTTTATATTATTTTTGTAAATAAATTCAGGGGGTACATTTTGATGAAAATCAAATAAAAAG
>CAJKZL010000449.1 GCA_905204385.1 uncultured Odoribacter sp.
TCAAAAACGACTATCCTGATTATAAATTGTTCAAGCTGGAGCAGAACTACCGTTCCACCACCACGATAGTGGATGCCGCCAACAGCGTCATCAGCAAAAACAAAGAACAAATTCCCAAACGGACATTTTCGGCAAACGAAGAAGGAGAAAAAATAAAAGTCCTGCGGGCTTTATCCGACAAGGAAGAAGGCTTCCAGGTCACCAATGAAATATTCCGTTTAGCAAGTTATCAGCAACAGGAATACAGCGACTTCGCCATTCTCTACCGCACCAATGCTCAATCGCGTATTATGGAGGAGGCATTGAGAAAAAGGAACATTCCCTACAAAATATATGGAGGGCAATCTTTCTATCAACGCAAGGAAATCAAAGACTTGTTGGCCTACTTCCGGCTGACCGTCAACCAAAACGATGAAGAAGCATTTAAACGGATCATCAACTATCCGCGACGGGGAATCGGTGAGGCAACCGTCGAAAAAATACGCGAAATAGCTTCTAAATACCACGTCAGTTTATGGACTGTACTCTGTAACCTGGACAAAGTCGCCGGTTCTTTTCAGGCAGGCACCATCGCTAAATTACAAAAATTCGGGACTCTGATCGAAGGGTTTAAAAAGCGGGTTGCCGAAGAAAACGCTTACGATGCCGCCTCGATCATTGCCCGATCTTCGGGCATCGTAGACGATCTTTCCAACGACGAAACCCCCGAAGGGATTTCCCGGAAAGAGAACATTCAGGAATTGCTCAACGGTATTAAAGACTTCAGTGAAACCGCCTACAAAGAAGGCAAGGACGATAAATTACCCGCCTTCCTGGAAGGAGTCGCCCTCCTTACCGACCAAGATGGTGAAAAGGACGGCGATCAAAACAAAGTGACATTGATGACTATTCATTCCTCCAAAGGCCTGGAGTTTACCAATGTCTTCATCACCGGCCTCGAAGAGGATCTTTTTCCGTCCCAGCAATGCACCACGACGCCCGCAGCTTTGGAAGAAGAAAGGCGTTTATTTTACGTCGCCCTCACCCGGGCAGAAAAAAGAGCTTATGTCTCTTATGCCTCCACCCGGTACAAAAATGGGCAGATCGTCTCTTCACGGCCTTCCCGCTTTATCGAGGAAATCGACCAGGAATTTCTGGATGGCTATACCCCCTTGCGGGCCGAACCGTCCGGCTTTAAACTCAGGACCTCTCCGTCGGCAAGTCCCTCCCACTTCAAAAAACCGGCCATCAGCCTGAATGCCGGCGCTCCGGCCGATCTGCCTGCCCTCGACCGGTCGAAACTTATTCCCATCGACTCCAACCAGGTCGTTCCGGGAATGATCATATACCATCCCACTTTCGGTGTCGGTAAAGTGGTCAATCTGGAAGGATTAGGGGTACAAAAAAAGGCCAAAGTGATTTTTGCCGAAGGAGGAAGCCGGACTCTTCTGTTAAAATTTGCAAAATTATTCATTCAACCGGACGAAACATAACCACTTGATTATCAAAAAAACGTATATTTGCAGCACGATTTAAAGTCCATTGGAAAATAATTATTCATACTTCCTTGGGATAATTCTGTTATCCGAGGCTATTATTATCATAATCGATTGACTTACTAGCATCTACGTTACGACAATTTAAAATTTAAGACGAAATACATATTTTTATATGGAGGAATACCAATATAATACCCAGAAAAAAAAATTATTGCTTCCTGAATACGGACGGAATATCCAAAAAATGGTAGATTACCTTTTAACCATAGAAGATCGCGAAGAGAGAACCCGGGCGGCCAAAACCGTTATAGACGTTATGGGAAATCTATACCCCCACTTGCGGGATGTTCCGGATTTCCGTCATAAACTATGGGACCATCTGGCCATCATGTCCGAATTTAAACTCGATATCGATACTCCTTATCCGCTTCCTTCGATCGAAAAGCTACAGGAAAAACCGGAAAAACTACCCTATGGGCCTAATCATATCAAATTCAGGCATTACGGTAAGTTAGTGGAAAAACTGATCGAGGAAATCCGCAATCAGGAGGACCCGGAACAAAAAAGGGCACTGATCGTGCTCACGGCCAACCACATGAAAAAATCTTTTTTGACCTGGAATAAAGACAGCGTCGAAGACGAGCAAATATACAACGATATCAATACCCTCTACGGAAGTACGCTGATCCTTCCGGAAGGAATGACCCTTTCGAATCCCAGGGATTTATTGCAGAAAAAAAGCAAACCCAGCTCCAATAAACCCATGAATAACAATAAGAACTTCCAGAAAAAAAACAACAATAACAACAACCGGCCTTATTACAAAAAACCCTAAAGCGATATTTCGTTTATGCTTTCAGATTCCAGGTATAATCCTGAATCTGAAAGCATAACACAATCCTAGCCTTTCCTCATCGTTTTTTATATGCAAGCAGTTACCATTTTAGGTAGTAATCAAGGAGATAAATACCGCATCCTCCGGCAAGCTGTGTCCATTTTAGCAGCAGAAGCAGGCCGGGTCACCGGCAAGTCGTCGCTCTACGAAACCGCCCCCTGGGGATTCGAGAGCAATGAAAATTTCCTGAATCAGGTAGTATTGTTCGAGACTCCTCTATCCCCTTCACACTTCCTTGACTGTTGCCTGCAAACGGAGGCCCGGCTCGGCCGCATCCGTACTCAGGACGGTCCCCGCTACGCCTCCCGGCCTATCGATATCGACCTGTTATTTTACGACTCCCTGATCATAGAGACCCCCGAACTGCAGATCCCCCATCCCCGTCTGAGCGAACGCAATTTCGTACTGGTTCCGCTGACAGAGGTCATGCCCGGTTTTATGCACCCTGTGCTGAAGAAAACGATAGCCCGACTCCTCGCCGAATGCTCGGACACCTGTGCCGTCCACCCCATTCAGGAAGAGAATCTTTAAGCGATCCCCTCTGGCAACGGCCCGTCATTTCCGGCATATTCAGAAGAGGCGATCGGCTTACATAAACCGTTTTATCTCGGCTCCTATGGCATTCAGCTTCTCATCGATATGTTCGTATCCCCGGTCGATCTGGTCGATGTTATGAATAGAACTGGTTCCCTGAGCCGATAACGCAGCGATAAGCAAAGCAATTCCGGCACGGATATCCGGAGAAGTCATCTTGGTCGCCCTGAGCTGAGACTCGTGATTCTGTCCGATCACAGTAGCCCGGTGGGGATCGCAAAGGATAATCTTGGCTCCCATATCGATCAGTTTGTCCACAAAAAACAGACGGCTCTCGAACATTTTCTGATGGATTAAAACGCTTCCTTTCGCTTGCGTCGCCACAACCAGAAAAACACTCAGCAAGTCGGGCGTCAATCCCGGCCACGGAGCATCTGCAACGGTCAATATCGAACCGTCGATAAAATCCTCTATCATATAATGTTCCTGCCGGGGAATATACAGATCGTCCCCCTTTTCTTCCACCAGGACACCCAACCGACGGAAAGCGTCGGGGAGAATGCCCAGCTGACGCAGAT
>CAJKZL010000450.1 GCA_905204385.1 uncultured Odoribacter sp.
TGTGTAAATTCCACCCCACTCCGGTAGCGCAGAGCAAGGCATATCTTTTGTCGGCTCCATATTTGGAGGAACCGTCGAGACGGGCCGATAAGTCGGCAAAATACCGGTTGTCGAACGAGTAGTTGATGTTACCCAGGAAACCGGCCAGGCGTTCTTTGGCTTCCAGTGAAGTCGGTTTTTTACTGGTAGCGTATTTCAAGGCAAAAGTGACGTCGCTGAAGCGCTCGTCCAGGAAACCACTGGCGGCATAACTGTCGCTGTTGTCCTGGCTTTGTTGGAGGTTCACCCCCAAGCCGGTATACAGATTATGGCGCTTGTACAGTAAATTATAGGTCAGGGTGAGATTGATATTATAGGAAAAACCCCGTCCGTTGCCCACTTCGTATAAGCCTTTCTCATCCAAATCCTTTACGTCTTTGAATTTAGCATCCTCCGGAGAGGTGTATTTCTCTGTGTTGGAATTCAGTTTTGTTAAAGCCAATTCGGCCTTAAAGCGGAAGTCGGGGGTGAAGAAATAGTCGAGCATCAAATTATTCGTGATGTTGTGGCTGCGCTTCAGGTCTCGGTGTTCCAAACTGGCGTTGTACAGGTAGTTGTATTGCGTTTGGGGATGCTGGTTATAGCTTTTGATGAATTTACCGTTTTCATCATAGATCGGATTATAGGGATTGGCTTTGGCATAGTTGCTGAATGAACCGTAAGGAGAGTTCTTTTCCAAAGTATTGGTAAACGAAAAACTATTCCGGATATTCAGTTTCTCCCGTAACCGGTTCGTCAGGTCGAAAGTCAGTCCATAGGTTTCACGTGCTTTTTTTTTGATGACACCGTTGTTGCGGTTGTAGTTGCCGCTCAGGCCGTAAGTCACTGCTTCGTTTCCACCGGAGATATAGAGGGAATGACTGTGTGAAACGGCATTTCGGACAGGCTGTGCAATCCAGTCGGTATTGACACCCTGGGCAATATCCTTATAGGTTTTTTGGTATTTTTTATCGTAATTGTCTTGTGCTGAGGGTATATCGGATGTATACAATCCCGCCTGACGTTCAAACTCCAGCTTTTCCGCTGCATCCATAAGGTCGTAATCGCTCAGGTCGGCAATCGAAAGGCTGGTACGGTTGGCGTAGTTGACCAATAATTCGCCTTTTTCCGGGCGGCGCGTTTCCACGATGACCACTCCGTTGGCGGCGCGGGAACCGTAGTAAATGGTTGCCGAAGCATCTTTCAGAATGCTGATGCTTTCGATGCGTTCGACATCCATATCGAAGATATAAGACAGTTCCACTTCATAACCGTCCACGATAAAGGTCGGTATATTGCTATTCCCCATAAAGCTGCCTTCTCCCCGCACGAAAAAATCGGGTAAGGTGTTGGGGTCCGAGCCCATTTCGTTGTTTTCTTTGATTTTAAAGGAAGGATCGATGATTTGAAGCACATTCAGGATATTGGTACTTCCGAACTTTTGAATTTCTTCGCGTTTCACTTGCGTAACGGCCCCGGTAAAGCTGCTTTTCGATTTGTTGAAATAGCCGGTGACTACGACATCCTCCAACTGAGAAGCTTCTTCTTCGAGTTGCACGTTAATCTCCGTCCTGCCTTTGATTTCCACTTCTTTCTCCTTCATTCCGACAAAGGTGAAAATCATAGCAGTGGCGTACTCTTTTCCAATGGCTAATTCATATTTCCCGTCGGCATCTGTGGCTGCACCGAAGTTGGTGTTTTTTAACCGGACGGTTACCCCGGGCAGAGCATGTCCTTTAGTGTCCGTTACACGTCCTTTGATTGTGATTATCTCTTTTTCAGGTTGTTGTACGTTTTTCGAAATAACAACATGATCTTCGATGATTTCATATTTCAGAGGTTTGCCGGTAAAAGCATACTCCAGAATTTCCGCTAGGGTTTTGCCTTTGATGGAGCCGTTGACGTGGTACCCCTGAACATCTTCGTGGTTAAAAACAAAACGGTAGGCGGTTTTCTGCTGAATCTGTTCGAATAGTTGAACCAGATTCAGTTGACTGAACTGCAGATCTATCTTTTTTTGTTGTGACCATACCTCTGCGCTTAGGCCCGAAGACCCCAGCATGACCACCAGGAACATCATTTTGATTTTAATCATGATCCGGAAAAGGTTTTGAATTGTTTTTTTCATAACTTTGTTATTAATGTTTGACATGGATTCCCTTGGCCGGGAATTGACGACCGGAATGCATTGGCCTGCGTTCCGGTTTTGTTTGCGGTTAATTCTTTTGGTTAATCATTTTTTTAAGGAGTTACTGTCAGTGTTTTGTCTTGAAGGTTTAATTTTATTTTATTGGTTTTTTCGAGGATTTCCATGACTTCCTGAATCGTACTACTTCGTTTAAACCAGGCTGTGAAGTGGTAATCTTTTACCTCTGGATTCAGATAGATGACGTCGAAATTGTACCAGCGGGCCAGTTCGTTAAGCAGACTTTCCAGTCGGCGTTCCTTAAAGTGAAAGATACCGTTATGCCAAGCGGTTGCCGCTTCCGGATCTATCTTAACGACCTCCTGAATATCTCCTTTTAGCCGGAATTGCTCGCCCGGTTTCAGGAGGTGGCTACGGCGATTGCATTCCAGGATTATGCCTCCTTTTACTAAAGTGGCGGTTTTATATTCTTCGGGGTAGGTGGAAACATTAAATTCCGTACCGGTCACCCGGACATCGAATTTGGAAGTGTGGACGATAAAGGGACGGGTGGTATCGGAAGCTACCTCAAAGTAAGCCTCTCCATCCAAGGTGAGGGTTCGGGTATTGCCTGCAAAAACTACCGGGTAGGTGAGGGTGGTCTCTGCATTCAGCCATATCACTGTCCCATCGCTTAGCCTCACCTGATATTCGCCTCCCCGGGGAGTCCGGATGCTATTGTAAGTAGTCGGCATCGAAGTGTCCTCTGCTTGGTAAGCGAGACGGTTGTTTGTATCGTGCCGAATGATCGCTCCTTTTTCTTTTACCTGCTTCCTGGCGCTTCCCAGCGGGATTTCCTGTCCATTGGATAAGGTCAGCACTGCCTGGCGGTTTCCGGGAAGAATCGGTAGTGTCGATTCAACCAAGAGTGCTGTGTCTTGAGGGAGATAATGATAAAGAAGTGTGCTGAATCCCAGCAACAGCAAAAGGGCTGCGGCATATCCATACCATCGGCTCAGGCTACGACGGGGTTGCAAGTGCATTTTTAGTTTTATCCATGCTTGTTCCGGATTTCTTTTTTCCTCCTCTCCTTTTGCATAGATTGCAGCCTGAAGCTTCTGCAGTGCAAGGTATTCCTGTTGATGCTCAGGCTGTACATACCAACTTTCAAATAAAGCTTCCTCCTCAGGATTTAGCTTTTCACCATTCAATTTAGCTATGACAATATCTGGAAGAGCCATAAAAACGTTCGTTTAATTTTGGAACAAGTTTCAAAATTGAAGTAACGATGAGTGACCTCCGGTCACTTAATGAACGATGAACGATAGTGGACCCCTG
>CAJKZL010000451.1 GCA_905204385.1 uncultured Odoribacter sp.
CAATCAAAGAGAAACGGTGGTAGTGTGGGATAAGAAGACCGGAGAACCGGTGTATCATGCCATTGTCTGGCAATGCCGCAGAACTTCTGCCTATTGTGATGAACTGAAAAGACATCGGTTGTCTCCGCTGTCCATCGGTACGGTTTCGACGATCGAGCTGAAAAAAGAAGAACCTTTGATTGCCGATCTGGCTGGAAACTTCGAAGCCGGGATTCAGATCTATACCGCTGGAGAACTAAAGGATATCCCGGTGCCTCATCCGTCGGAGAAAGTGTTTGAAGTAACCGGAGTATACAGCGTTTCGGAATCGGCTGCCCTGAAAAGTGCCGGCAATGTCTCCTTGTTGCTGGAGAAGCAAAAAGGGCAGGTGACGGCCGGTAATGATTTTACCTTTGCCGTTGCCTTGGACCAGCGGGCGGAACGTAGCGGCTTTATTGAAATTGTAGGGGCTGGCCCCGGAGATCCTGAATTGGTGTCGGTCAGGGGAAAACATTTGCTGGAGAAAGCTGATTTAATCCTATACGCGGGAAGTCTGGTGCCTATTGAATTGACCGATTATGCAAAACCGGGGGCGGTGGTCCGCAGTTCTGCTTCCATGACGCTGGAAGAACAGTTTACGCTGATGAAGGAATTTTACGACCGCGGGCTTTTAATCGTCCGTTTGCATACGGGAGATCCCTGCATTTATGGGGCTATACAGGAACAGATGGCTTTTTTCGACCGTTATGGCATGCGCTACCGTATTACGCCCGGTATTTCTTCCTTTCTGGCAGCAGCGGCGGCTTTGCGTTCGCAGTTTACTATTCCCGAAAAAGTGCAGAGCATTATTCTCACCCGCGGAGAAGGCCGTACGCCTATGCCCGAAAGAGAAAAACTGCATTTGCTGGCCCGTTCGCAAAGCACGATGTGTATTTTTCTGAGTGCTTCCATAGCAGAAGAAGTGCAGCAAGAGCTTTTACAGTGCTATCCTCCGGATACGCCGGTGGCCGCTTGTTATCATCTCACGTGGAAGGATGAAAAAATCTTTAGGGGAGAACTGCAGAATCTGGCTGCTATCCTCAAAGAAAATAAATTGACGTTGACGACTATGATCGTGGTGGGAGAGGCTATCGGAAACCGCGAGGGGTTATCGAAACTTTATTCCGGACATTTTTCCCATTTGTTCCGTAAAGGAGAAGAGGAAGCCGATAGGTAGAGAAAAGAGGCGTTGGGAAGGTTGCCGGTATTTCGATTTGCGAGTCGATGGGACAGGAAGAAAGACCGAAAGTGCGGAGTTGAAAAATTCCCTTTAGGGAGCATGGAATTTAAATAATCGGTATTTTATGATCTTAATATTTGGCGGGACTACCGAGGGAAGAGCGGCTGTAGAGACATTGGATGCCGCCGGGCAAACTTATTATTATTCCACCCGTAGCGAGTTACAGCAGATCGAATGCCTGCATGGCTTGCGGATTTCGGGAGCGATGGAAGCCGGCGAAATAGCGGCTTTTGGCCGGAAACACGGCGTTCGCTTACTGGTGGATGCTGCCCATCCCTTTGCAGAACGGTTGCACAGGAATATAAGCCGGGCGGCCGAGGAACTCGAAATTCCCGTGATCCGCTATGAAAGGAAATATCCTCGGAGGGATGCCGGGATGATATGGTGTGATTCGTATGACGAGGCCATTCGTTGGCTGGAAGAACGGAAGGTCGATAATTTGCTGGCCTTGACGGGAGTACAAACCATTAGCAAACTGAAAGAGTATTGGACGAAACATCCCTGTTGGTTCCGGGTGCTGGATCGCACCGAATCCCGGGAATTGGCGATCAAACAGGGCTTCCCTGTCGAAAGACTGATTTTTTTCGATGATCCGCAGAAAGAAGAAGAGATGATGAGCCGTTTACAGCCCGATGCCATATTGACGAAGGAAAGCGGTGATTCGGGTTATTTCCGGGAAAAAACAGAAGCAGCGAAGAGGTTGCAGATCCCCGTCGTGGTGATCAAACGCCCTCCTCTGCCGGAAGGTTTTTATGTTGTTGCCGGAAAGCACGGTTTAAGGCATCGGGTGGAGAGGCTGTTGCCTGGCTTTTTCCCGTTACGCACCGGTTTTACAACAGGGAGTTGTGCCTGCGCTGCGGCAAAAGCGGCATTGTGGACTTTGCTGACAGGGGAAAAAGCAGAACGGGTGACGATAACGTTGCCTTGCGGCGAAGAGGTGGAATTGCCGGTTGCCGCTACCGTGAAAGAAGAAAATCAGGTTATGTGTACGGTTGTTAAAGATGCCGGTGATGATCCTGACGTTACCGATAAAAGGGAGATTTGTGCAAAAGTTTGTTTTTCCGAAGCGAAAGGAGTGAAATTCCGGGCTGGCGAAGGAGTAGGAACGGTTACTCTGCCGGGTTTGGGACTCGAAGTGGGCGAACCGGCCATTAATGCAACTCCCCGCGCAATGATGAGGACCGAGACGGAGAAGTTGTTGACGGAATACCGTATAAACAAAGGAGTCGTGATCGAGATAGCCGTTCCCGGCGGAGCGGATTTAGCCCGGAAAACGTTTAATCCGAAGCTGGGAATAGCGGGAGGAATTTCCATTATCGGGACTTCCGGTGTCGTACGGCCCTTTTCGTCCGAAGCTTTTGTAGCCACCATACGGAAAGAAATTCAGGTTGCCGGAGCATTGGGATGCCGGCATATCGTCATCAATTCGGGGGCTAAAAGCGAACGGATTTTAAAAGGGCGTTTTCCGGGCTTATCGCCTCAGGCTTTTATTCATTACGGTAATTTTATCGGCGATACCCTGAAGATTGCCGTGGAGGAAGGAATCGAACGGATTACGATGGGCATCATGATCGGCAAGGCCGTTAAATTGGCGGAAGGAAATACCGATACCCATAGCGGGATTGTATCGATGAACAGGGAGTTCATTGCCGCACTGCTCTGCAAAGCAGGAGGCTCGGCGGATTGCTGCAGGCGGATTTACGATATAGCGCTTGCAAGGGAATTGTGGACGATATTGCCGGAGGATCATCCTTTTTTCGGATTGCTTGTACAAAAATGCTCCGATGTCTGCCGGGAATTTATAGGCGATTGTCAGTTGGAAATCCTTTTGATTCCGGAAATCCCGGAGAAAAACTGAATGTCTGCCGGTAGCTATAAATGGCTATTCCCGGACCGGTAATGTTTTCCTATTTTTGCTGCGAACAAAAAAGATAAGCATATGGATATTTTTAAAATAGCAGAAAACAATCGGCAGGCGGGATGGAACATTCTGGAAAAGACCGGTGTTATCCGGGCTTGGGAAAGCATAGGAGCGGGCGTTTTTCCGGTGGGATCGCTTAAAACGGGTTTAATGATGAAGAGCCTGGACATCGATTTGCACATTTATACCGAAAAGCTTTCGGTGGCGGAAAGTTTTGCGGTGATGCAGGGATTGACCGTGAACTGCCCTTTCCGGGTAGTACAGTTCCGAAATCTTGCCGATACTGAAGAAGAA
>CAJKZL010000452.1 GCA_905204385.1 uncultured Odoribacter sp.
CGGCAGTAACCAGAGACCTTACCCCCAGTATACGGTCTTCCGGAATTCCCAGTTGTTCGGCAACAAATCTCTGATACAGCAATTCGGGAGAAGCAGATACCACCCAGATTTCAAAGTCATAATCTTTCAGATTGGCCAATAGCTGTTTCATCTCCGGATACATTTTATTCTGGTATTTTTCCTGAAACATATCGTTGCCGATGGATTGAATCTCTTCGGGAGTCAATCCTGATAAAAATCTAATACGATTCTGAACATATTCTACTCCCACATTGTCGCCATGCAATAACTTATCGACGATGGCCATTTTTTCTTTGGATTTTTTATCCGTTTTACCGGCATAATTTTTTTGTGCAAAATCGTAGAGTGCTTCGTCAGCTAAATAATAAGGAACCTGACCGAACAATGTTCCATCACAATCAAAAACGGCCACTTTCCGGGTTTTCATCGGTACCGTAGAATCGAAAAAAGCCTCCAACTGTGCATTGGTTTCGTCCGGAAAACCTTTAATCGGCTTGTAAGTATAAGTTTGTGCATCGACGTACATCAGGGATGCAATCACCAACGTCACGGTCATGACCATAACCGCATGAATTCTAGTTAACGTTCTCATAGAATAAAGATTTAAGTTAATTAATTTAGTTGAGACATCGGGTTATTCGTAAGTTTTGCAAAATGGTTACAAAATTTATCAGAATTTTCCCCTTATTTTTAAAAAACAATCAAATATACGGCAGCAGCGACAGCGGCGCCTACTATGGGGCCGAAAACCGGCACCCAGCTATATCCCCAGCCACTGCTTCCCTTGCCTTTTATAGGCAGGAGACAATGAGCAATACGCGGCGGCAGGTCGCGGGCAGGATTGATGGCATACCCGGTTGCTCCTCCCAGGGACATGCCGATAGCCATAATCAGAAAGGTAACAGGGAAAGCTCCCAGCGATCCCATGCCGATATCGGGAGTATTGGCCTGGATAGCCAAAGCCAGAATGACAAAGACCAATAGAAAAGTACCTACCGTTTCGCAGAAAAAATTCCGCGGTTTGTTCATAATGGCAGGCATCGTACAGAAAGTAGCGAGTTTTGCGTCCGCATCGTCTGTAAGATCATAATGGTCTTTGTAGAACAACCAGACCAATACCGCACCGACAAAACCTCCCAGCAACTGCGCCACGATATAAGCAGGAACGTAAGCCCAGGGAAACACCCCGGCAGCAGCCAAGCCTATGGAAACGGCGGGATTCAGATGCGCACCCGAATAAGGGCCGGCAATGAAGACGCCGCACATCACTGCAAAACCCCAGGCCATCGTAACGACCACCCAGCCTCCATTATACCCTTTGGAACCTTTCAGTATATTGGACGCCACCACGCCATCCCCGAGCAGTATCAAAACCGCCGTCCCGATAAATTCAAAAAGTACTTTTGTACACAAAGGACAATCCATAGTTCAAATTTTATTTTCAATAATTACTCAAAACTCTTTTCACTGCATTTTCCCAACCAGCCTTCGCCACTTTAACTTGCTCAGGATCGCCGGCCGGTTCAAAACGCCGGTCGGCTTTCCACTGGCGTTTGATATCCTCTACTCCCGACCAATAGCCGACAGCCAGACCCGCCAGGTAAGCCGCTCCCAATGCCGTCGTCTCCGTCACTTGAGGACGAATCACCGGGGTACTCAGGATATCGGCCTGAAATTGCATCAACAGGTTATTGCGGGCAGCCCCTCCATCAACCTTCAATTCTTTAAGCGGCAAACCGGAATCGCGAACCATGGCGTGTACGATATCCATCGTCTGAAAGGCAATGCCTTCCAGAGCCGCCCGAGCGATATGAGCAGCCGTAGTTCCCCTGCTGATGCCGGAAATCGAACCCCGGGCATACTGATCCCACCAAGGGGCCGCCAGACCGGTCAGTGCCGGAACAAAATACACCCCGTTCGTATCCGGTACGCTGGCCGCTAAAACCTCTACTTCGGCAGAAGACTTAATCACGCCCAAGCCATCTCTCAACCATTGCACCACCGAACCTCCGACAAAAATACTTCCCTCCAGGGCATAATTCACCTGATTGCCTATTTTCCAGGCTATAGTCGTCAACAAATTATTTTCAGAAATAATAGGTTTATTCCCACTGTTCATCAAGAGGAAACAACCTGTTCCGTAAGTATTCTTCACCATTCCCGGCTCGATACACATCTGCCCGAACAAAGCGGCCTGCTGATCTCCGGCGATACCGGAAATAGGCACTTTGTGCGCGAAAAGCGTTGTTTTCGTATGGCCGTAAACTTCACTGGTCGACTTCACTTCAGGCATCATCGAATGTGGAATATCGAACATTTTCAATAATTCATCGTCCCAATCGAGTGTATGGATATTAAAAAGCATGGTACGCGAAGCATTCGTAACGTCCGTGACATGCACTTCCCCGCGGGTAAGCCGCCAAATCAGCCAGGAATCCACCGTCCCGAAAAGCAACTTGCCTTTCTCCGCCCTACTCCGTGCATCCGGAACATGGTCCAGAATCCACTTGATTTTGGTGGCGCTAAAATAAGCATCCAGGATCAAACCGGTTTTTTGCCGGATGAAATCCGTTTTCCCTTCCGCCTTCAGTTCGTCGCAAAAAGCTGAAGTCCGCCTATCCTGCCACACAATCGCATTGTATATCGGTTCCTCCGTCTCTTTATCCCAGACAATGGTGGTTTCCCTTTGATTAGTGATTCCTATACCGGCAATATTCAAACCATTGATATCGATGGTAGCTATTGCCTCAGCTATAACAGAAGCCTGAGAGGCCCAGATTTCATGCGGATCGTGTTCCACCCATCCCGATTGAGGAAAAATCTGGCGGAACTCTTTTTGAGCCACCGAACAAATTTCTCCCTGCTCGTCGAATACGATGGCACGGGAACTACTGGTGCCCTGATCCAGAGATAAGATATACTGTTTCATAAAATAGAGATTAAAGAAAACGATTTCGGTTCACAATTTTCGAATAAAAAGACTTAGCTTTCTTTTTCGAGACAAACTTAACCTAAATTAGCTTTAAATCAAAATAAAAAAGCAAGTTTTTCATTTCGTTTCAAAAGTTTTAATAAAATAAAGACTTCGAAACCTTCCGATCGGTCAGACAGCTTCATCTTCCAAAGCCATAGCCAATATGGATATAGGATGTTCACACCGCTTCCCGGTAGACATTTCGATCTGCCATTTACAGGTTTCACAGTCCGTCACCACGTAATCGATATCACACGCTTCAATTTGCCGGAACAAAGAGGCTCCGATAGCTTGTGAAGTAGCATAATTTTCCTTTTTAAAACCATAAGTCCCCGCAATTCCGCAGCATTGGGAATCGAGCACCGTCAACTCAATGTTGGGAATCAGCTTTAGCAACTCGATGGAATAATAAGACCATCCTAATTTTTCCATATGACAAGGAGTGTGATAGGCTACTTTCAACTTAAAATCCTTTT
>CAJKZL010000453.1 GCA_905204385.1 uncultured Odoribacter sp.
TCCAAGCTGGGGGTCGCGGGTTTGAGTCCCGTTTTCCGCTCTCAATCAAAGGTAGTTACGAAAGTGACTACCTTTTTCTTTGAGACAAAGGGACGGGGGCAATGTTTTGTAACTGATCCCAAAATCCGATTTATATATACTTTTTTCAGAAAACTCATCAAACAGGATAAAGCAAGTAGATGTATACCCTAGCTGGAAAACACCCAGTCTATGACTATTTAAAGTCAAATTGAAATATAATGTTCTTCTCAAGCAAAATACTCGTATAATCAAATACCCTCACAACGAATGAAACACTTTGATGAAATTTCCGTTTTCTAAGGGATAAGGGTACGGATTAACATCGAGGTTATGAAAAAGGCTATTAAAATTATTGCTTCTATTATCATTATCGTTTTGGTATTGTTGTTCGGAGCGGAATGGTGGCTGGAAGGAAAAATCAAAAAGACGGCCAGTGAACAGATATATGAGAAAACCGGAGGACGGATTATTGCGGATGTAGGGCGGGTGAATATCAGCCTGATCGGGAGGAAAGTGAACATTGAAGAGGTAACGTTTCGTACCGACACCACCCGACCGGTGATGCCGGGCATTCCCTTCGAATATGCAGACGGCCTCATCCGGACGATAACGGTGAAAGGCATTCATTACCATAAAAAAGATTCGGCAATATCCGTGAGCGCCAGACAGTTTGAACTGGATATCCCGCAGGCAACCCTTATCAGTGCTAAAGACGCCGAAGACAAGCGGCCGGAAAAAACAGACACCCTCGGCCAGCAGATGAAATTGGCAATCGGGAATTTCGATCTTCATCTAGGCGACATTTTCTGGAAGCAGCACCAACACCAAGATACCGTCAGCTACTTTGTACAGGAATTAAAATGGCATATGGACGATTGGAAGATCGACACGGCTCCCGACTCTATACATCCGCCCTGTCTCTGCGAGGACATTCGGATATCACTAAATGGATTTCAAAATCAGTTTGCCCGAAATTCCCAGCTTCTGGAAATAGATAGCCTATCGATCAACGGAAAGGAAAGAATGATTTCGGTGGGCCGAATCGCACTGATCCCACGATATCCGATGGAGGAATTCGCACTGAAGAGCCCGGGACATACGGATTGGACCAAAATCACAGCCGGAAAAATCACTTTGTACGGCTGGGACATGCAGCGGTTGCTGAAGGAACAGTTCCTGCAAATAGACAGCGTGGATTTGCAGCAAGCCGATATCGCCAGTTTCAAAAACCGTAAGATAGAACAACGGAAAAAGGTGAAACGCCTGTTTTACCAATCGGTGCAACAACTCCCCCTGCATTTTGCCGTTCGCCGGGTGAATCTGAATCATATCGACGTGAAATACCTGGAACTATCGGAAAATGGGGAGAGGCCCGGAACCATCACCTTCAACCGATTGAACGGGATGTTCTACGATCTTACCAATGTCAGTCGTCCTCACCAGGCCTATTATACGCTGAAAGCGGAAGGGAAACTCATGGACCGGGGCGTCATGCGGGCCTCTTTCCGTCTGCCGATAGCCCCGCGAAACGACCTTTTCGAAGTGGAAGGCCACTTGGGAGCGATGAGCATTACCGACCTGAATCCGATGATCGAGCCATTGGTAAAAATCCGGGTCGTGTCCGGCGAACTCGACGACTTGAAATTCCGCATCAAAGGCGACTCTATCCAATCAAAAGTGGACATGGTGTTCTTGTATTGGGATTTAAAAGTAAGGCTATTGAAGGAAAAAGACGGAGAGATTAAAGTGCGCTCATTTTTGACAACTTTAGCCAACGGACTGATATTTACTGAAAATAATCCTAACCACAGGGGAGAACGACAAGTGGAAGCTACAGCCGAACGGGATGTCTACCGTTCTCAATTTAATTACCTCTGGCGGTCTTTACTGGCAGGACTCAAAAAGTCCATCGGACTGTAGGTCGAAACCCAGGAAGATATTTTCCTCATCTTTGCTTCTTCTGCGGCTTTTCGTTCGAAGGCTGAATATCAGTACAAAGGTATTTTGTCGGGCGCAATATTTTTTGTAATTTAGCAGCTTGAAAAATCAAAAAGGATATGAATACACAGGAAGAATTTCAAAAATATGCACTCAAAGGCAGAGGAATCAGCAGTTTGAATCTGCATCGGTATCAAACCGCCACCAACAGTTACATCACCCCCAATATCATCGAAGAGAGGCAATTAAATATTGCCACCATGGACGTTTTTTCCCGCTTGATGATGGACCGGATTATTTTTCTGGGAGTACCGATCGACGACGACGTGGCCAATATCATTATGGCTCAGCTGCTATTCCTGGAAACGGCGGATCCGGGACGGGACATACAAGTGTATTTCAACAGTCCGGGAGGTTCCATATATGCCGGTCTGGGAATCTACGATACGATGCAGTTCATCAATTGCGATGTAGCTACTATCTGCACGGGATTGGCGGCTTCCATGGCGGCTGTCTTGATGTGTGCCGGGACGAAAGGGAAACGTTCAGCCTTGAAACATTCGAGGATCATGATCCATCAACCGATGAGCGGAGTGCAGGGTCAAGCTTCCGATATCGAAATTACTTCCCGGGAGGTACAGAAATTGAAAAAAGAACTTTATACCATTATTGCCGACCATTCCGGCCAGCCCTTTAAAAAGGTAGAAAAGGATTCCGACCGCGATTATTGGATGACGGCCGAAGAAGCCAAGGAATACGGCATGATCGATTCTATCCTTACCCGCGACAAAAAATAAACCAACGACGATTGACGAGCGGACCGCCGACACAAACAAAGGCGACGACTCCTAAATCCAAAACGACGATATGCAGGATAAATGTTCATTTTGCGGAAGAAGCCGCAACGAAGTCAATTTACTGATAGCAGGAACTGACGTCTTTATCTGTGACGAGTTTGCTTCTCAGGCCTACGATATTGTTCAGGAAGAAATGCGCAGCAATTACTCCTTGAACTTGGACAATATAGAGATTAAAAAACCATTGGAGATCAAAGCTTTCCTCGACCAATACGTCATCGGTCAGGATGAAGCCAAAAAACACCTGGCCGTAGCCGGCTACAACCATTATAAGCGGTTGATGCACCGGACAGGCAAGGATGATGTAGAAATCGAAAAGTCCAACATCGTGATGGTGGGACGTACCGGTACCGGAAAGACTTTGCTCGCCCGCACGATCGCCAAAATGCTGCATGTTCCCTTCACGATTGTCGCTGCAACAGTATTGACCGAAGCGGGATATGTGGGCGGAGTTATCGAATCCATTCTTACCCGCTTGCTGCAAGCAGCCGATTACAATGTCGAAGCAGCCGAGAAAGGGATTGTGTTTATCGATGAACTGGATAAAATCGCCCGCAAGGGAGATAACCCTTCGATCACGAGAGATGTCAGCGGAGAAGGAGTACAGCAAGGTTTGCTGAAACTGCTGGAGGGCTCCATCGTTAA
>CAJKZL010000454.1 GCA_905204385.1 uncultured Odoribacter sp.
GTTTATGGCAGAAGAGGTAAACGAGTTCGATGGCGGGGGCTCCTGTGCCTCCGGCGAAGTTCCAGATGTTGGTATCAACGATATCCACGCCTTTGATAATGGCCATGAGTACGGCTCCTAATCCATAACCCGGGGTACAATGGGTGTGGAAATCTACGGGGATGGAGAGGTTTTGTTTGAATAAAGGAATTAATTCAGCAATCCTCGAAGGCTGAATCAGTCCGCTCATATCTTTGATGGTCACCATGTCGGCTCCCAGTGCGGCCATTTGTTTGGCTTTGTCGAGGAAATAGGCATTGGTGAATACCGGTTCGGGATTTTTTTTGCCTTTCATTTTATCCCAGAAACTGAGCGGCGGATATTTCGGATCGATGGTGTAGCATACCGCACAATCGGCAATGCCTCCGTATTTTTTTACGTATTTAATGGTTGATTTTACATTGTTTACATCGTTCAGGGCATCAAAAATACGCATGATTCCCAGACCGGAAGCTATCGAGTTTTTGCAGAATCCTTCGATGATCTCATCTGTATACGGAGCGTAACCGAACAGATTACGACCTCTGGAAAGAGCGGTCAGTTTCGAAACATCGCCTACCGCAGCCTTGATTTTTTCCAGTCTGTCCCAGGGATTTTCGTTCAGGTAACGCATCACTGAATCGGGCACGGCTCCTCCCCACACTTCCATTGCATAGAAGTTTGCATTTTTATAAAATGGTAATACTCTGTCGATCTGTTGCTGAGTCATACGGGTTGCAAAGGAAGACTGCTGGCCGTCCCTCAAAGTCAGATCTCTGATCAATAATTTTTGTGCCATAACTTGAGTGTTTGTTGGTTTTTGATATCTACAAAACTAGAAAATTAAAATGAGAAGTTCTAATAAAATGATTAGAAATTAGAGAAAAAAATCGTTATTTGTTTGTGAAAAAAGATTTTTGCTTTTAAATCGTAATCCGCGGGGAAGTTTTTTGAAGTTTTCCTTCAATGGTAATGTTTGTTTCGCTATGTTTGTAACCGTTTTCTAAAAGTCAATGAGACAGTGGTATGAGGGGAAAGGTGGTGCTGACTTTTGATTTGTAGTAATCGAGAATGAAAAATTATGGAAAGGATTGCAGTATTTCCCGGATCGTTCGATCCCTTTACCATTGGACACGAGGAGATAGTCCGACGGGGGTTGAAGTTGTTCGATAAGATTGTTATAGCCGTCGGAGTAAATCCGATCAAAAAGGAGTTTCTGACTACGGATTGCCGCATCAGATTGATCCGGAAGGCTTTTCAGGACACGGACCGGGTGGCTGTAGAGCCCTATTTCGGTTTGACTGTAGATTTTTGCGAGCGGGTAAATTCGCATATTATTATCCGGGGGTTGCGTACGGCTGCGGATTTTGAATATGAACGAGCGGTCGGACAGGCCAACCGTGCGATGGACAATCGGATAGAAACGGTTTTTATACTGACGTCCACTATCCATACGTTTGTGAGTTCTACGATTGTGCGCAACATTTATATGAACGGGGGCGATGTGACCAAGTTTTTGCCCGAACGTTTGACTACGGAAGATCTGAGACGTTGTGAAGAAGAACAAGGATGAAAAGCAGAAGGAGTAAATTTTGCTGGGGTATATTGATCGTGGTTATTGCCGGGGTGTGGTTTATGCCGGTTTATATGCGGCAGGCGTTGATCCATTGGTATCCGGAAATCACGGATACTTATATTTTTCCTTTCCATAAAGTGGCCCGGGCAGATTCGTGCTGGGATTTCCCTTTAGCCCGGGATTTCAATACATATGAAATGACTCCGGAGGAGAATGCCTATCTCGGTCGGTACGGAACGGTGGCTTATCTGGTGATCCGGAATGACAGCGTGTTGTATGAAGAATACCGGGACGGTTGGGAGCCCGACCGCCTTTCCAATATTTTTTCGGCCACTAAAAGTATTGTCGGTTTATTGGTCGGAATAGCCTTGGAGGAAGGATATATCGGGAGCCTGGATGATAAGGTGAGCCGATATTTGCCTGAATTTCCGGAGGGAGATAAAATCACCATTCGGAATTTGCTGACGATGAGTTCAGGACTGAATTGGGATGAAGCTTATACTTCTTTACTGTCCAAGACGACGCAGGCTTATTATGGTGACAATATCCGGGAGTTGATTATGGATTTGAAGGTGGTGGAGGAGCCTGGGAAAAAGTATTCGTATAAGAGCGGTGACACTCAATTGCTTTCGTTTGTGCTGGAAGCAGCTCTGGACACAGTTTATCGGGAGAAAGAGGCGAAATGGGGTGTTTTTCACTCGCATGTCAAAATACATAGTCCCATAACCATCAGTGAGTATGCCGAAGAAAAGTTATGGAGACCCATTCAGGCTTGTCATGATGCTTTATGGAACCTGGACCGGGAGGGAGGGGACGAAAAGACGTATTGTTGTTTCAATACGACGGCCCGGGATCTGGCTCATGTGGCCCGGCTGATGCTGAATAAGGGAAACTGGAACGGGAAGCAGGTGATTCCGGAGGCTTATGTGGAAGAGGCTGTTTCGCCGGCTTCTTATCTGGAGAATGAATTCGGGGACGGGCCTTTGGATTACTATGGTTTTCAGATTTGGGTGATGCATTATAAGGGAATGCAATTCCCTGCTTTCCGCGGTTTGGGGGGGCAGTATGTTTTTGCCATTCCCCAGAAGAATGCCATTGTCATTCGCCTGGGGCATCGGCGTAGTGATGTGTATAAGCGTGAATTGACCGATGATATCGAAGAATACCTGAATATCGCTTTCCGCATTTTGCAGTAGCTTGT
Source organism: uncultured Odoribacter sp. (assembly GCA_905204385.1). The sequence goes on from CAJKZL010000454.1 coordinate 2,796, forward strand.
GGAGGGAGTGTGATTTTTCTCTGCACTTTGCCCGTTTTTTCGCATGGGGATTTCGTCCCCGCCGCTCCGCCCGGTCGTGTAAGCTTTTTCTTCACTACCCTCGGGGACTCCTCACTCCGTTCGTCAAACATCCCTCGGGTGGCCGTTTGAAAAAACTAACACAGACACTCGTTCTTCGCTCTGGATGGTCCGTAATCCCCATACGAAAAAACTCTGTTTCTGCGACATGGACAGGTTGTGATAACGGAGGGTTTGGCGGATAGGCTGGCAGGCCATTAATAGCGACTGACGAGCGTTCTGTTCCTTTTCCTGAACGCCCGACCGAGGGATGTTTGACGAACGGAGTGAGGAGTTACCGAGGTCAGTGAAAGGAAAAGGTTACAGGACCGGCACAAAGCGTCCGGGCCTGTCAGCCTATCCACCAAGCCCGGGCCTGCAACAAATATGCTTCATCCTTTCGAAAAGCTAAACACCGAAGCTGAAGGCAGTGAGGTTTTCGTAGATGCTGCTGAGTAAGCCCAGGGCTATGATGCCGGCAGTGCAGGCGATCAGGCTGATACGGGTGTAGTTGTCGGAGCGCAGCGGTGCTATCGGCGAATCGTTTTTGTCGATAAACATGGCTTTGACGATCAGCAGATAATAATACAGGGATTTGATGGTGTTC
>CAJKZL010000455.1 GCA_905204385.1 uncultured Odoribacter sp.
AGTATAGGCTGCCAATAAGCGTGAATACGGCCGTGCCAATCTGGCTTTTGTCGACCGGGAGAGTCTTTTGTTTCAAGGGATCGGCGATCATTCGCAGGTGTGGATGTCGCATGGAGACACCATCGAGCGATTGCCGGAAAATTACCGGATTATTGCGAGCACGGCAGACGTGAAGAATGCCGCTTTTAAAGTGGAGGATGAAATCACCTATGGCATTCAGTTCCATCCTGAAGTGTATCATAGCACTGAGGGAAAAGCATTGTTGCGCAATTTTGTGGTGGATATCTGCGGTTGCTCCCAAAGCTGGACTCCGGATTCGTTTGTGGAGACCACGGTGGCCGAACTGAAAGAGAAACTGGGAGACGACAAAGTGATCCTGGGATTGTCGGGAGGGGTAGATTCCACTGTAGCCGCTATGTTGCTGCACCGAGCCATCGGGAAAAATCTGACCTGTATTTTCGTGGATAACGGTTTGCTCCGGAAAAATGAGTTCAAGAATGTGCTGGAAAACTATAAGGAACTGGGATTGAACGTCATCGGTTCCGAATCGGGAGAATTGTTTCTGAGCCGCTTGGCCGGCGTAAGCGAACCGGAGAGAAAGCGTAAAATCATCGGAAGCACTTTTATCGACGTTTTCGATAGGGAAGCTTCGAAAATCAAGGATGCGAAATGGCTGGGACAAGGGACCATTTATCCCGACGTTATCGAATCGCTTTCGGTAAACGGGCCTTCGCAAACGATCAAATCGCATCATAACGTAGGCGGGCTTCCGGATTATATGAAACTGAAGCTGGTGGAACCGTTGCGTTTGCTGTTTAAGGATGAAGTGCGGCGGGTAGGGAAGAGTCTGGGATTAGCGGATAAATTTTTGCAGAGGCATCCCTTCCCGGGACCCGGTTTAGCTATTCGCATTCTGGGAGAGATAACAGCAGAAAAAGTCCGTTTACTTCAGGAAGCCGATGATATTTTTATCTCCATGCTCCAGGAAGAAGGTTTATACCACCAGGTATGGCAAGCGGGCGTTATGCTTTTGCCTGTTCACAGCGTGGGTGTTATGGGGGATGAAAGAACTTATGAAAGCGTGGTCGCCCTTCGTGCCGTGGAATCGACGGATGGTATGACGGCCGACTGGTGTCATCTGCCTTATGAATTCCTGGCAAGAGTGTCCAACCGGATCATCAATAACGTCAGAGGAATCAACCGGGTAGTTTACGATATCAGTTCGAAACCGCCTGCCACGATAGAGTGGGAATAGTACCAAGGGGACGGTTCCTTTGGTTGATGTGAACGATAAAAACCAGTCATTTAGGTGTAAGTGGCTGGTTTTGTTTTTGTTGTGTTCATTAAAAGAGAGCATTGCTTAATCCTTGCCAAGATTCTGTGAAGACTCCTGTGTACGAAATGAAGGACTAGCCAAAAGACACCTTAAAAACCAGTCAAAGTTAAAAGACTGGTTTTTATAGTGTAAATCAACCGAAGGAACCGTCCCCTTGGTTGAGAGGGTTAGGGGAGGTTTTGGATTTTTGTTCGATAAAGCTGCTGATTTCGGAAATAATCGATTTCGAGTTCCTGAAATCCTTTGTATTTTCGGGTGAGATTCAACAGGTTGTCGACGGAATTCAAGGTATGATTGTTCAACTTGCGGATCACGTCGCCGGTGGCGAGTCCGGCGGCTTGCAGGGGACTTCCTTCAGGCACGTCCAGCAGAATGATTCCTTTTTCGTCAGGCAGGCCGAAAGCCGAACGGTCGCCGGGGCCGTTAACGGGGCGTACGCTCGCTTTCAACCACTCGTATTTCTGCTGAAGGAGGGAAACGGAGGTATAGTTCAAGGCCGGAATTTCCGGTTGTGCAGCTAGTTTTTTTAATGCCGGACTGTATACTCCGAATCGGTCCTGAGGAAAGTTCACAAAGCCGATGTCAAAAACCGGGGATCCCGGCAGGACGGTAAAATCACCGGAAGCTTCATCTTTGAACCGGGGTTTGCCGGTGATGCTGTGCAGATCGGTTTTCCGTCGCTGTCCTGCCTGAAGGGCGGCGGAATCGGTAAAGAAATTATAATCTACTTTTTCTCCCCAGGTCTTTACACCGATGGGTTTATAGGCCTGTAAAAAGATATTCCGCTGTACGACGTCCCCGCTATTGGCAAACCAGACATGAGGATGGAGGGAATTGTTGATGACAATATTATTTTCCACCGTTCTGAAAAAGCCTTCTCTGAGTTTGATGCCTCCATGCAAACAAAGGTTGTTATAGATGTGATAATTGGAACTTCCGTCATCCAGGTCGATATCCCAACCATGGTCGCAGCGGAAACGGTTGTTTCGGATTATGGTAGTATAACAGGCATCCAATAAGATGAGTTCCGGATGGGCAGCCACGCGCTTACACATTTCCCCATAAGAAGGATGCCAGAACCTGTCGCGTCCCCAGGAATTGAAGGTTCCGTGATCACCCGTTTCCAGTACGGTGTTGAAGGCGTCGTTGTACTCCAGTAAATGTCCTCCGAAGGCTCCGTCTCCGATATTGATAGCCGCTCTGGGAGTGGAATAAATGGTGTTGTGCCGGACATCGATTTCCGAAGCGATCTGGATTTGTATCCCGGCAACCTGTTTTTCCACTTGTCCGATGTCATGTATCAGATTGTTTTCAGCGGTACATTGCCGGGGAAAAAGATTGTTACAAGGTCCGGGAGTTAGGTCCAGTTGTTCATAAGTCAGCGATTTGCCGTAATTAGCCAGCGGGGAACGCACAGCCGAGACGTCGCCGACAAAACAAACTGCGCTGGCACCGATGTCGAGAATGTGATTGCCCTCGACGCTACATCCCTGATTGTACTTGCTCAGGAAAATGGCGTTGCCTCCCAGGTGATAAAGATTACAGTTGCGAATGCTGCAATTGTCTGCAAATTCCAGAAACAGAGCTGCTCCGCGGTGAATGCACCAGTCGCTCCTAAGTAAAGGCTCGTAGGCGCTTAAAAATGTGCGCGTTGTATTTGTGAAATCGATAGCACAGATCGTGACATTTTTAATCGGTTCGGTTTCTGTCCCTGTAAGCCTGACCAATTCGGAAAGCAAAGAAACTTCTACCTTAGCCTGTTGGAGATTTTCATCAGGATGGGGGTAATAATAGAGTATACCTTTGATATTATCCAAAAACAATTAAATCTTGTGGTATTATGGCAGCTAATATGGCTACAACAGGAACATTTGATATGAATGATGTTCTTCAAAAATATAAAGCAATTACTTGTTTACATAAGCATTATACAGAATATGAAATAAAAAATTATATGACCATAAACAATATGGATGATTATTCTGACCATAATTCATTTACATTTATTTCAACAGGTTTGAAAGATGATAAAGAACAGTTGTTTAGATTATTACAAACTGGGTCGCTGATTGATAAGATTTGTATTGATATTGCTATTGGTTATATTCAAA
>CAJKZL010000456.1 GCA_905204385.1 uncultured Odoribacter sp.
AATATCCAGCACCTGCCATACTCCCGAACGGTTAGCCCTCCGGAACGACTCCTGCATATTGCTGTCCCCCACCGTCAAAAAGGGTTCATCCCCGGACACAAGACGGATGAGCAAACTGGAATCCTGCCGTGAAAAACGCATTTGCACAAAGTTATTGAACTGTCCGACCGCCCCTTCTCCCGAATCACTGATTTCACGGATAGCGGAAGTCAGCATCATATCCTTGTCCAGTAACAATAAAGGAAATTCTACATAAATCAAATCCTTGTCCCGCTCTTTCAGGGAATGAATTTTCATCAGCCCCGCGGCTGTAGTCTTTTGTTTCCCCTGAAACAATTTCTCGTAAGGTGAAGGCTGCTTCCGGGAAACCTGCTCTGCCTGAGGCCTCCGGTCTTTCTTTTTCCATATCCCTGCCTGACTATCCGGTGTGATGAACATCAGAAAAAAAACGGCCGGTAAAATGCAGAATATTTTTTTCATCATTTCTCGAGGGCTTTTTCAATTTTAAACAACAACAAGCGATAATGCCGGCGGGTATCTTCCGAACCCGTGGCAGCTTTTCTCTTTATCAATTTCTGAACGTCCAGCAAAGTTTCAAGCATATCGGTCTCTACCGGCCAACCGGTAATCCGGATGGGATTTTCTCCGAATCCCATATACTGTTCTCCTTCCGCATAATCATTAGCTTGCAGATAATCCCGGTTCGTAAATATGCCGGCCATTTGCTCTGAAATATCCCCATTATCGGCCCGGCTGTTTGCCTTTACAAAATCCGGAACCACACTTCCCGTCCATCCCGTCAGAGCATTCAGATTCGCACCCCTCAAATCTTTTCTTTCCACCATCGAACCCACTATCAGCATAGTCAAATGTTCCTGCTGCAATTTCTTCTCCACCTGAGTTAAAGTTTTTCCGTTTTCCGTAGGGGTCCAGACAAATTTGCCAAGGTCATTCAGAAAATCCGATGGGGTATATTTATTTTCAGGAGTTTTCGATTCGCACAAGGAAAGGGGTTCGATACGGCTCACCATTCCTTTGAAAACCGATGTGAGGATTTCACCCGATACATTGCCTGCCATCGGATACCCGCGTTGCAGATTTTCGGAATCCAGCCACTGAAGGTCTTTTAATTGCCGGAACAGAAACTGCACGGCCTGTTTTTGCTTTTCTGCCGGAAGAGGCCGGAAAGCTTCCCAACGGTCACCGTCCCGGTGCTCATTCACTTCTATCCCCCCGATATTTTCCATCACATGGGTGATAAAACGTGAATATTGAAACAGCAATTCGTTATACATTCTTTTCCTGAAACTGAAATCGGCATCCTCCCCGCCTACCCATTCATCCAAATGGGCCATAATATATTTCAGATTCTGAATACCGTAGCCGGCAGCTTTCACGGCATCATCGCCCAAATCCTCCTCCACGGAAGTCGGGTCGATACGGAATTGGAGCTGTTGTTTGCCATAACGATAAATAGGATTTCCGGATTTCTCATCGATCCACCGGCAAAGTATCTTCTTTTCTTCCTCCGGTGTCTTAGCCTCCGGCAACGGGGAATAGAGCCATTTCACCGCATAATAATCATACTCTCCCAAATCCGGCGGGGTCAGCCGTACCCCTCTCTCCTTATCTCCCGGCTGGGCGACATAATTATTCCGGGCATAGTCCATAATCGAATAGGTAGTACCGAATTTCTGCGTGAACGAAGGCGAACGCAGGGAGTCCACCGGTATGGCCGACGACGAAGCCATATTGTGCATAAATCCCAGCGTATGGCCAACTTCATGGGCTATCACATAACTCAGGCTATTACCCAGCAATTCCTCCGGCATTTTTACTTTCCTTATCTCCCCATCGGCCGCTGCCGTCTGGATAAAACGCCAGCTTAGCAACATATCGACCACATTGTGATAAATATACACCGTAGCATTGATAATCTCAGAACTCCGGGGGTCGGTGAGAGGCATTCCCATTGCATTCGGGACGGCTATCGGACAATAGCGAATGCAGGAATATTTCAGATTATCGGGGTCGAATTCAGGATTATCCCTGGGAAAATCCCGGGCCTGAATCGCATTTTTAAATCCGATTTTTTCAAAAGCTTTCTGCCATATCTCCACACCCGCCTTCACATATTTTTTCCATTCCTCAGGAAAAGCGTCGTCCACATAATAAACAATGGGTTGCTTAGGCTCCACCATTTCACCGCGCTTCCAGGCTTCCTCATCGATGGGTTCCAAACGTCTGCGCATCGTATAAAACAAAGGATAAGCCCCTTTGTCCTTATCAAAGCAAATCTTCTGATTCACAAAAACATTCATCCGGGGGTCTCCTTCCCGGGGCCGCATGGGCTCTTCGGACAACAACACAAAACTTCTCGTCATCAGGGCGGTAAACGGTCTGCGCGGAATCCCTCCCCGGGGATTTTTCCCCCGCGCTCCCGACATATAAGAGAGTAACGATTGGATACTCACATTATCCGAAAAAGCCTTGATTCCGGCTATCATCGACTTATCCCGGTTGAAGGCCTTGTCCATCTGATTTTGCCCGCCGGCACTGGCTACAGAATAGACGGAGAACGGGTCCATGCTTTCCCGGTCGGACAGCAAAAAGTCGGTCAAATCCACCACTACAGCCGAACGGTCGGGCGTCCATGCCTCTATCTTAAACCGTTCCATCAAAGGGTCTTTCATACTGATTTTCAGACGTCCCGCAATATCCCCGTCATCGGTCACGTAGAGACAATTGTCCCGGTGCAAAAGGTCAACGGCCGAATCCCGGAGCGAGAACATCACATGCAAAGGTTGGTGGGTTATCTCACCCACCAAAGCAAAACGATTGTCTGAAATCTCACTGACCGTCGAACCGATTAGCATATCCCGGTCCATATACTTCAAAGGAAATTCTGCATAAATCTTACCGTCCATCTTATGCAGTGTCAGAAATCCCCGTGCTGTTTCACACTTTTTCCCCTCGAAAAGCCGCTCGTAAGGACTGAGTTTTTTAGGAGCCTGCATTTCCGCCTTTCCCTTAGCCTTTTTTTTCTTTCCCCAGGCATACCCCGGCACTGCGCTCCCCGCTAAAAAAGTCATTACAAGCAAAAAAATAATGGTTGTTTGTCGCATAATATCATAAATTAAATAAAAATATTCCGGTTACTCTTACTTCCCGGTCCCCCCTTGTGTTAATATTCCGGCAAAATCAGTCAAACGGTAGCCTAAAGATTCCATATAGTCTATCACGATATGATATTTCTTCAAAATCAATTCATTCCCGGCTTTTTCCAGCGGCTCCACGGCATCCGCGGGAAAATCCGCTTCAATCTGTTCTGTGCTGAACATCATAGCATAACGGATATAATTCAGAAAATCGTGTTCCGGTCTTTTGTCGACATCCTGTTCGTTATAGTAATTTCTTTCTATCG
>CAJKZL010000457.1 GCA_905204385.1 uncultured Odoribacter sp.
AACAGATAGGAAATCATCCCGGTCATCCTTTCGTCCTGCCGTCCGTGCTGATGCACGGTCTTCATCACCATGCCCAGGACAAATGCCGGCAACAATACTTCGATATGTATGCCTTCGCCTTTCCCCAGCCAAAGCTGGGAAAGCAGATAGACGCTCTCAGTCGCGGCCACGATGCACACTGCATACAGCAAAATGGCTTTCCAGCCCTGCGGCATGCGAAAAGTCCCCAGTTTCCACCAGCCGATAACCAGCAATATGCCCACCAGCAGAATCACAGCCAACAAATGCCATTTGAATCCGATCATCAGGATCTGCAGGGGGATCATCAGCAAAATAGTGTCCAGGTCGTCAAAAATAGCCAGCACCTGCGTTTTTTTGTAAATCCACTCTTTGCGCAATCCCGCAGCAGCCAGCATGGTGAAAAGAATCCCGGCCGAAGTGGGAGCGGCAAAACGGCTCAGCAACAGGTTTTCCTTGCCTGCTTCCCAGCTCCAGAACAAATCGGGGGGCAAAAGGCAAGTGTAGTAAAAGGCTACCAACAACCAGGGAACCGCCGCCGTAGCCATGGCAATGAAGTAATCGGCCGTATAGGATTTCCAGCGGCTTTTATCCAACTCGAATTCGCGACCGACATTGATCATGATGAAGGCCAGGCAAATAAACATCAGGATCTTTATTCCTTTTTCAATGTTTCCGAAAGAACTTCCCATCCAAAGGGGTAGAAACTGGGAAAACACCAGGCCCAGCACCAGAAAGAAAGAAAACAATAAAACTTTTTTCATTTATTCTAAATATCAATTTATTGTCTAAGAAAGCAGGCGCTCTTCTTAATGAGGGTGTAAAATTATAAAATATAGATGAAAAAAACAGACAATCCGGGGATAAATCGGTTAAATGAAAAGTATCCACCAGTATAATAGTCCCCCCAGCTTTTTCCTAAGGATCTGTTTCCCCCGTTTTTTATATGCCTTTACCGAATCCACGCTAAGCGAAAGTTTCCCGGCAATCTCTTCGTAGGAGCAGCCCTGCAGGCTCAGCTCGTAGATATCCCTGACCTTGTCCGGCAGTGCGCGCACAGCTTTCCTCAACAGGTAGTAGGCTTCCTCCTCGATGATATTATTGAGAAAAAAATCTTCCTTCCTCTGCCATTCGTAATCCTTTAAATAGTTTTCCCTGGCCTGCCCATGCCTAAGGCAATTGAGGCTTTTGTTTTTGATAGAAAGATATAAATAGGACTTTAAAGCGTCGATGCTGTCGAATTTCAATCTCCGGCTATACAACTCCAGGATGACGTCGTGGACAATATCCTCGGCCACTTCCCTCTCCTTGACATATTTCAGGGCAAAGGCTCCCAACAAGGAATAGTACTCCGCGAAAAAAAATTCATAGGCCGCTTCATCCCCTTTGCAAAATAAACTTATCCAGTCGTGTGGCTCCGGTATCATCGGTATTTCAGGTTTTATGCACCAAAGATGGAAAAATAAGCATAAAAAGCAAAAAATATTTTGACACTTTTTAAGGGCAATTGTGTTTATGTATATAAAAAGATCGGGAAAATCATGAAAAATCCAGAGAAAGCCTATTTTTGGGCAGAATTGATCAGCCGTCAGTTGGAGGGTACCCTTGACGAAGAAGAAACACAGCTATTGGAGGAATGGCTGGCCGAGGAAGCTTCCCACCGGGAACTTCTGGACAACCTCAGGTCTTCCGCCTACCTGCAGGAAAAAAGCCGTATCCACGGGCTTTTCGTTTCCCCGCAGGGATTTCAAAGATTCCTGAGGGATAAAAAACGGACAGACCGGAAACGGAAGCTCCGGAGTTGGGCATCGGCGGCGGCCGCATTCGCCGGCATCGTCACTGCCGGTATTGCCTTATGGCCGGCCCCCGGCGGGAAGACGATGCAGGAGCCTTCTCCCGTATCGTTAGCGGACTGTCCGCCGGGAAGGATTCGCGCCACCCTGATCCTGGCCGACGGACAAAAACTTTCCCTCGACGACTCGCTCTGTCGTCAGATCCGGGAGGACTATGCCCACATACGGATTGAAGGAGGAAAGGTGAATTACCAGCCGGTGGATTCAGGAAAAGAAACCGCATTCAACCGGGTGGTCACCCCCCGGGGCGGGGAATACAGAATCCGACTGGCCGACGGCACGCGGGTTTGGCTGAATGCCGAAAGCGATTTTAAATATCCGGTGGCCTTTGCCGGCAACAAACGCGAAGTCTGGTTGCAAGGCGAAGCCTATTTCGAAGTGACCAAGGACAGCCTGCGCCCCTTTACCGTCAGAACCGGAAAGATGGAGGTGGAAGTGGCGGGCACTTCCTTTAACCTCAAAGCTTACCCGGAGGAATTTTCTCAGACAACCCTGGTAACGGGAGCCGTCAAGGTGAGCGCCGGGGAACAGCAAAAAAACATCCGCCCCGGAGAACAGGCTACGCTGGAGGAAGGGAAAATAATTATTCGCGAGGTGGATGTGGAACCTTATGTCGCCTGGAAAAATCAACGCTTTGCCTTTTCGGACGACCTGCTCGAAGACGTCTTGCGCAAACTGGAGCGCTGGTACGACATCGGATTCGTCATCCGCCATACCGATATACGGAAATGCCGGTTTACAGGCAATTTACCGAAATATTCCAACCTCGGCAAAGTCTTGGAGATTCTGGAACTGACCACTCACATTCACTTTGTGCAGAAAGGGAAAGTGATCGTTGTCGAAAAGGATAAGTAAAACGGGAAGATCCTTTGCATATCTTCCCGTCCGATCATGTAAAAGCCATTGTGCAGATGGCAAGTACTAACCATTAATTTTACAAAGTTATGAAAAAAACTTATGATTCCGACATTGGACCGAAAAGGTCCCGTGCCGTCCGGAAAATTTGGTTATCTATGAAAATGTTGTGTTTTTGGATGTTACTGGGAATGACTACGGTTTCTGCCCGCACTTATTCCCAGATGAAGCTAAGCCTTGCCTTAAAGGAAAGCAAATTAACAGAGGCTTTTAAGGAGATCTCCCGGATCACCGGGTACGAATTCGTATACAGCAGCAATGAACTGGAAGGATACAGCCCGATCGATATTGTTGCCCGGGACAAGGAACTGGAAGAAATCCTCTCGGAATGTCTGCGGAATACCGAACTATGGTACGTCATCGAAGACAGGCTGATCGTGATCTCGCCTAAAATCAACCGTCCCGACGATCAGGTGAAAGGCAGAAAAATAAGCGGGACCGTCAAAACCGCTAAAGGGGAAATCCTTCCCGGAGCAACCATTTTGGTGAAAGGGACTTCCGTAGGCGTGACCACCGACGAAAACGGGAAATTTATTTTTTCTTCACTGCCCGCCGATGAACTCACGCTTGTGTTTTCGTTCATCGGCATGAAAAAGCAGGAAATCAAAGTCCCGCCTGCCCTAACCACTCTGAACGT
>CAJKZL010000458.1 GCA_905204385.1 uncultured Odoribacter sp.
GTTTTTGAAGCCTTCATTATGCGCATGGATAGCTACGGGTAGTACCCCTTTCACCGCAACCAAGCTACCATCCAGCGACAATTCGCCCAGCAGGATGAAATCTGCAAGCTCGTCGGCCGGTAGTTGTTCGTTGGCGGCCAATATGCCTATACATAGGGGAAGGTCGTAGGAAGAACCTTCCTTTTTGACGTCGGCGGGGGCCATGTTGATAATGACTCTCCGTCCGGGAATGCGGCTGCCGATTTCCCGTAAAGCCGAGTCTATCCGTTGTTGACTTTCTTTAACGGCATTATCGGGTAATCCCACAATGATAAATTGTGCGCCATTCAGGATATTGATTTCCAAAGTAATGGTGGTGGCTTCAATTCCATTGACGGCCCCACTGAAAAGCTTAACCAGCATGACACCGCGCTTTAACTTAACTTGATGTAAGTTAGGATAATTTTACCGGAAAAACAAGGCCTTTGCCTTAGTTTTTGAGCAAGCTCTTTAATTGCACGGTTTCGCCGTCGAAAATAGCATAGCTGTAATAAGTGATCCAGTCGCCGGTATTGATGTAGCGGCTGCCGGAGGAGAGCGGGAGATCGACGGGTAGGTGGCGATGGCCGAAAATAAAATAATCGAAATGTTGCTTGCTGAGTGTTTGTTTGCAAAAACGGACAATCTCCTCTTTTTCTTCGCCCCGGAAAGAGTCGGCTTCGATTTTCCCGTTTTCAAGCCTCGAATGGGAAGACCATTTATGGGCCAATGCGATTCCCAGGTCGGGGTGTACCCAGCGGAAGCAGCGCTGAAGAAAAGGATTGTGAAAAACGCGGTATAAAAACAGATAGCCCTTGTCGGCAGGGTTCAACGCATCTCCGTGGCCGATCAGAAAGCGCTTTCCGTTGATGCGAAAAATGGCGTTGCCGGTGTGAAGGACAACCCCGCATTCCTGTGGCAGATAGTCGAATGCCCAAATATCGTGGTTGCCGGTAAAGAAATGAACCGGAATGCCCTGATCGGTAAATTCGCAAATCTTAGCCTGAAAGCGGACATAGCCTTTGGGAACTGCCCGTTTATACTCGAACCAGAAATCAAAAATGTCGCCCAATAAGAACAATAGCCCGCAATCGGGGCGGATGGAATCTAACCAATGCACCAACTGCAACTCTCTTTCGCGGTTGTTTTTTAATACTGCGGCTCCTAAATGAACGTCGGAAAGAAAATAAATTTTTTTTCCGGCTTGAAGCGTGAGGATGGTTTCTTGTGCAGGTATTCGGGCTATGCTGTCTTTCACTTTTCCATTGGTTTCAATAAATCGTTCAACCTTTCTTCCAATCTTCTTCCCGTGAGGTTTTTGCCTACGATTTCGGACTTCGGATTGATGATATAATTGGCCGGAATGGTCTGTATGTTCCACGATTTGGCGGCATGGCTCTGCAGGGCTTCCTCATCCCAGACGCAGATCCAGTCGATTTGGTTTTGCTGAACCTGATTTTGCCAGAACAGTCGGTTTTCGTCCAGGCATACCTGATAGATTTGAACGCCTTTGTTGCGGAATTTGTTATATACATTTTTCATTTCCTGCGTATACTCTTTACCTCCTTGAGCTCCCAGTACGGTGAAATCGAGGATGACATATTTGCCTTTGAGGGAACTAAGCGCAATGGTGTCGCCTTTTACATTGGGAAGCCGGATTTCAGGCAGGCTACTTTCGCTATTGGCTATCAGTTGGCGCAATCTTTCGTTGCGGAGGTTTTTGTTGATCTGATCGAGATGTTTCAGAATGGCTTTGGTGTATTGGGATTCAGGATACATGGCTTTGAGGGAAGAGGCCACGATTTTATAGGTATGCAAGTCGAGTTCGGGATCGAGGATAAACTCATTGTTATTGTATCTCTGGTATAAAGCATAATAAGAAGCTGGAGAAATGGCATGCTTGAGAATAAAGTCTTTGGTGAAGCTTACCTGTTTATTGATGACGGAATCCCAGGATTGGGACAACTCTTTCCGTTGAGCAGTGAATGCCGGTTCGTCGGGCAGGGCACGGTAGGTCTTTCGCAAAGAGTCGAGTGCCGTTTGGGTGTTGCGAAGCTGGAAATTCAATAATTTCACCCAGAGGGAATTTTCCGATCCGTCTACCCAGTAATTGTTGGATAGTCCATTGAGCTTGCCGCTGATTTCCAGTTTTTCGTCGGGCACGGCAATAACGGTGACAGCTTCGTTAGGGCCTACTTTTATATTATAAAAAGTGGGTTGTTCGATGGCCATTTTGAAAGTGAACCGTCCGTTTTTATCGGTTCGGGCGGAATCTACGACTATGGCGTCGGCGACATTCAATTGTTCGAGCACGACCTTTTGATTGCTTCCTTCTTTGATTTCTCCGGTGATTTTAACATTATTGCGGGGGCCACAAGAAGCCAGCACCAGCAGGAGGAAGAGGGAACCGAGAATATTTTTCGTCATTGTATCAGCGTTGTTAGTTGTTAAATATTTTACCGTACGAAAATACAATTTTTTTTGAAATACGGCCAGAAAGCGATAGTAAAACTCTAAGTGATAAGCTTATCTGTTTTGCCCGTATATTTTTGAAATTCTGCTGACCGGCTACGGATGTGAAATTTTCGTCGATAGGCTTAGGGCTAGTTAAATTTTTGTGAATAATCGTTTTCCACAGTTATCTTTTAGGCAAAAAGAATATATTTGCAAACGATGGTAAAAATAGGAGTAAAAATATAAAAGTATTTTACTTCTATTTTTTTAACTGTTTTTTGCTCCGTCCCCAAAAACAGGTCATGAGAATTGTTCTTTTATCATATTCTTAATATAAGAAATAAAATTAAGAATGTGAGGGAGAAATTTGAAAGAAAGAAAAAAGAAAACACCACAGCAAAAGCTAAAATTGAAAATGGAAAAAGAAATAAAAAAGCAAATAAATGATAAAGAAATAAAAAAGTTAAAAAGAAAAAAGCCAATAAATTTTAAAAAATTAAATAAAAAAAATAAGAGAACTGCAGAGCCAATAGGCACATTATCTAAAAAGAAAAGAATGAAAAGCGAAATGATAATTGCAATATTAATACTTTCATTGTTGCTAACAAGAATAGGTTATATACAATTTATAAAAGGCGAAGAATTGCAAGCCATGGCATATATGCAACAAACTTTAGATAGAAATATTAACCCTAAAAGAGGTACTATTTATGATGCAACAGGGAAGACTATTTTAGCAGTAAGTTCAACTGTTGAAACAATAACAGTTACGCCAACTACTATAAAGAAAGAAATTAGAGATGTAATTAAAAATACAGATACTAGCAAGAATAAAGAAATTAGTAAGGCATATAATAAAAAAGATAAACAAAAGATGATGGAAAAAATTGAAAAAGAAATGATGGAAGCTGCTAAAGAATTAGATTTCGAAAGAGCTACAGAAC
>CAJKZL010000459.1 GCA_905204385.1 uncultured Odoribacter sp.
TTTCCCGGATAATCAGATGGGGAATAGGTGGCTGCATTTGCCCGAAGGCGGATACGGTTGATGTCTGCGATGGCACCGGCGTCATTTCCCAGGCGGGCCCGGCATTCGCCCCGTAGTAAGATTACATCGGCCAGCCTGAACCAAATCTTGTTTTCATTCAAATTTTTATATTTCCCGTATTTTATTCCGGGAGTTGTTTCATAAACGGCTTCCCTCCATTTATAGAGATAGGCTCCGTTTGTACCACTGACCCCGGATTCGTCGAATTGATAGAAATAGGCATTTCTCCTCCCGTCCGTTCCGGGATACATGGTTTTCACCGTATTCGCGGTGATTTTATAGGCGCCGAAATTATGGCTCCAGGATTCATCCTCATGTACGATTGGCCAGATTACGAAGTAATTGGGCAGCATAAAATATTGGGTTTCCTGAGAAGCATTGTCGCATTCGTGCCAGTAATCTTTGACGACGGTTTCAAAAATCCCCTCGCGGCTGTCTCCCGGAAGGACGGAAGTACATACTTCTTCGGGATTTTCAGCCAATTGATAGCTGGTGCAGCTGTCGATTACCTGACTACAGGCGTATTCTGCTTTCCGCCAGTATTCCTCTTCATCATAATCCCGGTATTCAGGACGTGCCAGGTATTTTGCTCCGGCTTTCCAGGCAGACAAATAAGCCAGAAGCGTATAGGCCGCTCCCCTGGAAGGGGTGGAACGGTGGAGTATGGCAGAGCCGTCATAATGTACGGCATCATCGGCTTCCGGCAATAGCCGGGCTGCCCGTTCGGCCATGACAATAGCCGAGTCTGCAACAACCGTCCAGGAGGTTTTGGGGATAGCTTCCAGTTCAACGTCTGTATGGATGTACGGGACGTCCCCCCATTTGGTAATCAGCATATAGTAACAAAAAGCCTTGAAAAAATATACTTGTCCCAAATAATAATTTCTCCGGTTTTCTGTCATCTTTACCTGGTCCAGATAAGGGAGTACCAGGTTGGCACGGGCAATAATCCGGTACCATCCACTCCAGCTGAGAAAAATATAGCCCGAATTGGTAGGATGCAGCATCGCGGCATCTCCTCCTTCGCTTGTTTCGTCATTTACCCAACCGTATAATTCCGGGTAGTTCGGCAGAAGGTCGATGTTGAATAATATGTCTTTTTTGATACCGTTTTCCACGGCTCCCAATGCCACTTCGATTTCCCGTTCATTGGCAAGGGCTTCCAGGAAAGTCACTGAATTTTTAGGCTTTACATCCAGCATGTCCGTACAGGATAACAGAGAACATAAAAGGATTCCCCAGCCTATCCCCGCATATTTCATTCGTTTCATGATTCAAAATTTTAAAGTAAGACCTAATGTAATCTTCCGGGCCAAAGGATAGCTGACGCCGCTGTCGATGCCGGTCCGTAAGTCCACTGTTTCCGGATCGATGCCTTTATAATTTGTGATTGTCCATAAATTCTCTCCGCTTGCAAAAATGCGCAGTTCGTCGATGCCCCATTGCCGGGAAAGGTTTTTCGGAATGGTATATCCTATAGATAAGGTTTTCAGCTTTATCCAGTTCACTTTTTGTACATAGCGGTCGATTGCTGTCTGGAATTGATAGCCTTGTCCACCCACACGGTTGGCAAAATAATCCGTATTATCGCCGGATTTTTGCCAGAAAGTGGTTCCCGGAAGGTCGAATACCAGTGTTTTATATTCGTTGTTCGGATCTATGGCTTTTACAGTTGTCGGGTTGAGGATATGCCTGCCGATTTGATAACTCCATAGCATGTTCAGGTCGAATCCCTTCCACTGTACTTCGTTGACGATACCCCCGCTCACAATGGGCAAGGCACTGCCCAGATTCACGGCATCTCCCAGGCTGATCTGACCGTCTCCGTCCACATCCACTATTTTATAGTCGCCTGCCCGGAAATAATTGGCCGGTCCTCCGGCGTACAAATACCCTGCCGATCCATCGGCATAGTCTGTTAGCGGCACTTCATTCTGGTCCTGGTAGAATCCTTCGGTGATGAAGCCCATAATACCGTTCAATGGTTTCCCGATTACATTTTGTCCCACCTGGGTACTATAGGCTAAGTCCCGTCCATCGTATGATTTTCGGAATTTGTTCCAGTTTTTAGCCGCATTGACGGAAATCTTCCAATATACATCGCTCTTGCGGAAAATCTCATATTTCACCAGAATTTCCAGACCTTCATTGGAAATTGCCGCCGTGTTGCGCCATTGCTGCCTGTAGCCGTTGTAATCGCCGGGGATGGGTACCGGGTAAAGCATGTCCGAAGTATAGCGGTAATAATAATCGAGCGTCATCCCCAGACGGTAATCCAGCAAATCCAGATCCAGACCGAAATCATATTGGTCCGTTTTCTCCCACGACAAATCGGGGTTGAAAAGTCCGTCTTTCCAGACCGGTGTCAGAACGCCGTTACCCAGATAAGAGGAATTGTCGACTTCCATAATGCCCAATGCCAGATAGTTTTGATAGAAATGCATACCCGAACGGCCCCAGCTTGCCCTGAGTTTACCGAAGTCGAGCCAGTTCAGTCCCCGGATAAAATTTTCCTCGCTGAAGGTCCACCCCGCAGCGATGGAAGGGAAATTTCCCCATTTGTTGTCGGCTCCGAAAGTAGAACTGCCGTCCCGCCGGAAACTGAGTGACAACAGATAGCGCTTCATAAAATTGTATTCTATCCGGGCAAAATAGGAAATCAGTTTTTTCTCCTGCATGTCGGATTGATAATTTTTCATGGCTACGGTTTCCGTGAAGTTGAAGCTTCCTTGTTGGGCGAGGTCCGGAAGACCGGGAGGCGCATATTCTATTTTGTCACTGGGAGAATTTTTTGCGGAACCTCCGTTATATTCCGATTGGTCGTATTGGTAAGAAAAACCGGCAATGGCATTGATATTGTGAATCTCCTTGATTGTTTTGGTATATGATAGAATATCCTCGTTCAATACCATCAGATTGATAGCCGTTTCACCGACGCTGTTGGAATATCCGAAAGCGCTCAGGCGTGCCGGCTCGAAATAATTTCTCCGTTCCACGGAATAATCGGAGGAGAGGGAAGCAGAAAAGTTGAGGCCTTTCAGAATATCGTATCCTACTCTGAAATTAGGACGCAGACGTACCGAACGGTTGCGTTCCTTAATGCCTTTATATTGATCCAAAACCAGGTCCCAGACTTCCGAACCTTTTCCCGGTTGTAAGGACGACATCATATAAGGGTTGCCCGGAACGGTTTCAATATCCTGGCTGGAAGTGAGACTGCCCATTTTTACTCCCCGCATACGTCCTGCCAGCGAAGCACTCAGGCGTATATCGATGTTGAACCTTTCTGCCGGGCTGACGTTCATGTTGGTGTTAAGGTCTACGCGGTCATACCCGGTGCCTTTCAGTATCC
>CAJKZL010000460.1 GCA_905204385.1 uncultured Odoribacter sp.
TCGCTGTCTGTGTCTGTTCTGTGTGCTTTTTTTCCCGGGAACTGATCGGATATCTATTCTCCACCTCCGAAGAAGTCATCCGGGTCGTATCCACCCTGGTCTATATCCTGCTGGCCTACCAATTCGGGGATGCCCTTCAGATTACCTATGCCAATTCCCTCCGCGGTATCGGCGATGTGATCTCCATGGCTGTCATCTCCTTTATCGGTTACTTCCTGATCGCCATGCCCGTATGCTACATCTGCGGCTTTGTACTCGAGTGGGGCATCACAGGAATCTGGATCGGCTATCCGATAGGGCTTACCCTGACCGGAGTCATGCTTTGCGGGAGGTACTACTGGATTCTAATATCTAAATCTCAGATCAAAGAATTTTATTGATTTCCCGGTATCCTTTTTCCTTATCGGCAAAATGCACGGTATGGAAACCCAGTTGACGAGCCGCATCGACATTTTCCTTCAGGTCGTCGATAAAGAGCGTGTCTTCGGGGTATGCCTGAAAACGGTCGATCAGGATCCGGTAAATCTCTTTTTCGGGTTTAATCAGTTTTTCGTGAGCCGAGATGATCTGGCCCTCGAAATACCGAAAGACCTCCCGTTCTTTCAGGTAATCATAAAATTCCAGGGACATATTGGAAAGGCAGAATAAACGGTAACCTTTACCGGCCAACTCTTTAATCAGACATTGTGTTTGGGGAATATCCCGCAACGAATGTTTGATAAATTCGACAAAATCCCAACACTCGGCATACCCCCGACCGGCAAAAGCACTCATCTCCTTTACAATTCCCGCCTGGTCTATCAATCCCCGGTCGTATACGGGCCAAAATTCCTGGAAAAAACCCTTTTTGAAAAGTGCAACGGGCATCTCAGGATCTCCGGTATACTCCTGCATCAACCGTTCGGGACTCCAATCCACTACAACTCCTCCCAAATCAAATACAACATTCTTTATAGTCATCGTTTTCAATATTACTCGGTTTACAACGGGCAAAGTTACAAAACCTATGCCATAACAGGAATACCCGGCTTTAAGCGAACCCTAAAATTCCGGAAAAAAACATAGGTACCCCTGCGATATCCCACTATGGAGGGTCTAAAAATCAATGATCACTCCTACCGAAGGCAAAACCGTCCCTCCCAGTTCGTTCCGGATGCTCCGCATCAGATAGTATCCTTCCCGTTGGGGATCCTGACGGTAACTGCCATCCGGATTTTCCACGGGCACCAGATCGTCCGGGCCAGTAGCCTTGTAATTGTATATATTCTGAATATCCGCATAGCAGGTTAACGACCATTTGCGGAAATAAAAACTCTTGTCCACCCGGACGTCCAATTGATGAAATGCAGGCAGACGGCAAGTATTAAAGCGGGAATAATCGTAATAAGGCTGGCGTTTAGCCTCCCAGGCTTCGATCCGGGAAGAAGTTTCCACATCGTAGGGTGTATAGGGTCCTCCGGCCACATACCTCCACTTTATTCCGAGGTCCCAATGCCGGCCTACCTTACGCGTGGCGGTGAGCGTAAATATATGCCGGTTGTCCCAATTGCTGGGAATATACCGACTTGTCGTTTCCAGTTCCCGCTTCAGGGCTTTGAACTCCGAGCGATACCAGGTGTAGGTAAGTGCGGCCACTACGCCATAAAAATCCTGTGTCCTCAGCATAAATTCTATGCCGTAGGCTCTCCCCTTCCCGACAGGAATCACCGGTTCATCTCCCACCGCTACATAATCGGTTCCTTTATTAGCCAAAGCAATAGAATCGATCAGGGACACCGGATAATGGTCGTATGTTTTATAAAATCCTTCCAGGGTCATCACGGTGGTCCGCACAGGACGAAATTCCAATCCTGCAACATAATGGTTGGAGGCAATATAACCGGTTTCGGTTTGCTTGTTCAACAACCGTCCGTCAGCGTCGACATAACCTAGAGTAGTATATGCCGGCAACTGATAATAGCGTCCCAGATTTCCATTCAGCGACCAATGTTCATCCAAGGCATAGGACAACGAAATGCGGGGAGAAAATTGCCGGCCTAAATTTCCGGTTTGCCGGGTATAGCTGCAACCATCCGCCCGGATGCCCACCGATACCGACAAACGGTCGTAGAAAAAAGCTTTGGACAGTTGCCCGAACAAAGCCCATTTCCACAGATTCAGCTTCCGGGAATAAGCCAGATCATCGGCCGCTCCTCCCGTAAACATTTTCCGGAACGTCGTATTATCATATTGGGCAAACTCCAATCCGGCCCCGGCATTCAGGCGGTAGCCACCCTGCAGCCGGCGACGGTGTTCAAAACGGAATTTATTTTCCGTCTCTCCCGACCGATAATCGATGGTCTTGGGATTCCGCTCATCATTGTCCGTATATTTTTCGATTTTATTATGCAACCCACTGCGGCTCAGAACCCATACATGATGCCAGTTGTCCCCGTAATGTTTATAGACGGCTCCGACGGTATAACTCCATTGCCGGCTCTCGGGCAACCAATTCAACAGGTATTTCTGATGATCGTCCGGATCCTTCAGGTCGGTATTCAGCCGGTTAACGTCGTATGCTCCTATCCCCAACAAGGTCAATTCGTTTTTGGGATTAAAACGGGTAACTGTTTTGAACTGGAAGTCGTTATACACGGGGAGAAAAGGAAGGCCGATGATTCCGAACAACATTTTCAGATAGCTTCTGCGGGCAGAAACCAAAAAAGTGGTTTTAGGCGACAAAGGACCGTCCAACGACAAGCCGTAGTCCGTAGCTCCAAAAGTCGCCCTCACTTTCACCCGGTCGGGATTTCCTTCCATCTGGCGAAAATCCAGCATCGAACTCAGCATATTCCCGTAAGCTGCCGGGAAAGCGCCGGAATAGAAATTTACTTCCCGTACAAAGTCCACGTTCACAATACTGACTACGCCTCCCGATGCCCCCTGAGTGGCAAAATGATTCAGGTTAGGCAACTCCACTTCATCCAGGAAAAAACGATTTTCCGAAGGTCCTCCTCCTCTCACCACAAAGTCGTTCCGGAAAGCGGGAGAAGACAACACTCCAGGCATGGATTGCACTACTTTCGAGATATCCCGGTTTCCTCCGGGATTTTTTTCAATCTCCGCAATTCCTATCCGCTGAATGGAAACCGGAGTTTCTACTGTTTTACGGTAAGGACTGGCTTTGACTACGACCTGTTCCAAAGTAGTCGATGCAGGTTCCAAACCGATATTTTCCGTTCTCTCTCCGGCAGTACCCAACAGAACCCCTACTGTCACCAAAGTCTGATAACCGATACTACTCACCTCCAAGCGGACAAGTCCCGGAGGAACATTTTCCAACCGGAATCTTCCCTCCTCATCCGTCGCTCCCCCAAGAGTCGTCCCATAAACTACGCCATTTGCAAATGGGATCGCCTCAGTGCTCG
>CAJKZL010000461.1 GCA_905204385.1 uncultured Odoribacter sp.
GAAAAAGGAACTGCCCGCAAAAATCACAAACCTTGCAAAATGCAAGAATGTGACACAACCTGTCCTCAGAAGAAACTGGTGAAAACCCCCATGCCAGGACGCAACGAGGAGTACCTGGACACATTGGCGATGCGCTTGCAAACCGGAATATTACAGGTAAAACTGGAAAACGGGGAATTTGAACACCGCTTTTATCCCACAGCTTACGGATCTAATTTATGCGAATATGAGAACGGTCAACCGGTATTTTCCGACTTCAAAGGCGAGAAAGTACGTTTAACTTCTCCCGAGCCCGCCTGGGAAGCAGAGAACGGGGCTATTTTCGAAGTCGACGGCATCTTTAACCATCTGATGCTTTCGGATTCTACAGAATTGCTTTACCGGAAATATATCGCTAAAGACGCAGATCTGAGCTTGTTTAAAGAATTGGTGGAAAAGGCCGAGCAAGTGGATATGCTGGATAAAGTGGGAATTTCCAAATATACCATTTTTGCTCCCAGCAACGAGGCTTTAGCAGGTAAAAATATTGCTGCCATGGAAAAAGAAGACGCGCTGAAGTTATTCCGTAAGTGCGTGGTATCCGGCAGTTGCTTGTTTACCGACGGCGTTTCGGAAGGGATCATCACCCTGATGGACGGTTCTACCCGTACATTCTCCGGCTCTTGGGACAACTGTAGAATACAAACCACCTACAATAGTGCTGGGTTTCTGCTGGATAAGAGCAACAGGCAAGGCTCCAATGGCGTGCTGCATATTGTAGATAAACTTATCGAAAATTAAATAAAGAAATTATGTGGATAAAATGCTTAAAATATATAGGCGTTCTGGCATTGTTGACACTGTGGTGCGCCGATAAGGTCTGGGCGCAGGGACGTTATGCACAGGGAATTGTCTACGAAGAGAAGAAGGGGAATCCTTTGGTGGGAGCTACTGTGATTATGCTGAATGCCAACAACCGTATGATAGGCGGGACGACAACGAATATCGACGGTGAATTCAAGGTACTGATTCCGGAAGGGATCACCAGTATATCGTTCTCTTTTGTCGGTTTGAAGACCATCACCAAACCTTTCGTTCCCAATGAAAAGTATGAGATTATACTCAAAAGCGACGAGAAATTATTGGGAGAAGTGGTGGTGACTGCCAAGCGCGAGCGTCAGGCGGACATGGGAATGATTTCCAAATCGCGGAAAGACATGTCCAACGCCATCACGGCCATCGATATGAAAGTGCTGGAAACGCAGCCGGTGGCTTCGGTAGACCAGTTGTTGCAAGGAGCGGCTCCCGGTTTACAGGTAACTTTCAATAGTGGTGACCCCGGAGCGGGTGCTTCTATGACCATTCGGGGTATTACCTCCCTGGAAGGAAACAACAAGCCCTTGTGGGTGATCGATGGCGCCGAGGTGTTGGGAGAAGATTATAATGTTTCGGATTTGAACAATTTCGGTTCCAGTCCCATTGCAGGGCTCGATCCTTCGGATATCGAGTCCATAGACATTCTGAAAGATGCTTCCTCGACTGCAATTTACGGATCGCGTGGCGCCAACGGGGTAATCGTTATCCGTACCAAAAGGGGAAAAAGCGGTAAACCGCAATTTTCCGCCAATGTCACGTTGACGGCGGTGCTGAAACCGGAGGCTATTCCTTTGCTTTCAGGCGACCAGCAAAGAATGTATGTGATCGAGTCCCGGGCCAACACCAATGGGGGAGACGATCAGTCCACCATGAAGGAATTGAGGGGCGACCTTACCCGGACCGATGCCTGGATTTACAATAACAATACGGATATGATCAAAATGCTGACCCGGACGGGTTTTCAGCAGAAATATAACTTCTCCCTGAGAGGGGGCGGCGACCGTTTGAGTTATTATTGGAGTATGGGTTATGATACGGAATACGGTATCACCAAAGGGGGTGGCTTCAACCGTTTGACGACCATGATCAACCTGGACTACAAAATGTCGGATAAACTGAAGATATCGGCTAAGTTCCAGTATAATAACCAGATGAAGGACAAACGTTCGTGGGAATGGCCGATATACGCATTCAACAAATGGTCGGGTGAAAAGATCAATCCCCGTTCTTTCGCTTATCGCCGGGCTGCTTTCTTGCCTGTATACACTCAGGATGGCGCCGAATATTATATCGACGATGAAGGCTCGGGTGGTAGCGCCATTCCCAGTATCGGTACCAAGATGTACAATCCGATCGCTATGGTCGATAATGCGACCTACGAAAACCGGGAAAATCAGTTTACTTCCCTGTTGTCTCTGGATTTTAATATCACCGATAACCTGAATTTTTACACCATGGCTTCGGTGGATTATCGGGAAGGAGGGAACGAATTTTTTGCGCCTTCTGAAGCGATGGGAGTATTCGGTCACCACCCCTGGTTCAACCGGGGTATGCGGGACAATAGCTACAGCATGCTGCTGATGAATAAAAACCGTTTATTCTACCGTCCGGTGAACAATGACGTACACTACGTGGCGCTGAACGGTATCTTCGACCTGATCTACAACACCAACGGAAGTACTTCCATGGAATACAACCGGGGAGGAGCTTCGGATATGACCGAGAGCGGGGACGCTGCTATGTGGAGCAAAGCCAGCGGTACGAATGGTGAAAGCACCAGCATCAGCGTGGTGTTGGATGCACAGTATCGTTTGTTGAATCGCTATAATGTGAATCTGTCTTTAAAAACGGAAGGTTCTTCCCAATATGGTAAAGACAATCCCTTCTCCATCTATCCTACGGTAGGTTTTGCCTGGAGAATGGAAGAGGAGCCTTTCCTAAAAGAAAAAGAATGGGTGTCCATGCTGAAACCCCGTTTTTCTTACGGGCAAACCGGTAAATTACCGAGCATCACGAATATGCTGGATGTGACGTATTCCAGTGGGTCGGGTGGCTATATGAATAATCCTTATTCTGCTATCAGTGGTTTCGCTTATGATAACATCCACGAAGAACGTACCACGGAATACAATGTCGGTATGGACTGGGATTTATTCAATGGCCGCTTTGCAGGTGAGTTTAACTATTATACCCGTACCACCAAGGATCTGTTGTTGCGGGAGATGATGTCTTCTTCGATCGGATATACGGATGGAGATGGGATTTGCAGACGATATACGAATTTCGGAGATCTTAAGAATTACGGAGTGGAAATAGGGGTGACCGTAGTGCCCATCCGTTTGGAATCCGGTTTTCAGTGGAGTATGTATCTGAGCGCCACCCGTAACCGCCAGAAAATCCTGAAAATGCCTGAATATGTGAAAGACAGCGAAGTGGAAGGATACACCGAGAATGTTTACAACGGTTTTATGACCAAGCTGGAAGAAGGTTCGGTGATCGGCGGTTTTTATGGTTACAAGGCCAAAGGGGTGTATGCCAGGGATGAGGA
>CAJKZL010000462.1 GCA_905204385.1 uncultured Odoribacter sp.
ATTATGGTTCCTTTGGTAGGCACTGTGAAAGAATTGAAACAACAGGCTGAAATCATCCGCCGTGTTGCTGCACAGGTATTCGAAGAAAAGGGATGCAAAGTAGACTATAAGATCGGTACCATGATCGAAATCCCTCGTGCTGCCATCACCGCCGATCAAATCGCTGAAGTGGCCGAATTTTTCTCTTTCGGTACGAACGACTTAACTCAGATGACTTTCGGATATTCCCGTGACGATGCCGGCAAATTTTTACCGGAGTACATCAAAAAAGGTATCCTGAAAACCGACCCGTTTGCCGTACTAGATCAGGAAGGCGTCGGCCGTCTGGTCGAGATGGGTGTGAAATTGGGACGTCAGACCAACCCGGACCTGAAAGTAGGCATTTGCGGGGAACATGGAGGTGAACCTTCTTCTGTCATTTTCTGTGACAAAGTAGGAATGAACTACGTAAGCTGTTCGCCCTTCCGGGTACCCATCGCCCGCGTAGCTGCCGCACAAGCTGCTGTGATGCATGCCGGAAAGTAATTTCTGCTTCAATTTATAATCTTCGGCCTGTCCATCAAATGGTGGACAGGCCGATTTTGTAAATAGCAACAGATAAAATATCAATCCAACATTTTAAAAAGCTTTCACACCAAAAGCAATTAATTTTCAACAAGATCACACATTTTCAAATCAAAAACTTTACAAAGTTTCCGTTCATTCCGATCAAAAATTTTATCTTTGCCAGCCTAACATAAACTGACGAAAGATGGATTACCGGAAACTGACGGACACAGAAATCGACCGGCTCACACAACAGGGATGCACAGCCGCAGACTGGAGCAATATCGACGTTTCATCCGATTTTACGCCTACCTATATTCAAAATGTATGCTTTTCAGGAAGCGTGCGTTTAGGCAAGTTCGAACAGGTATTTCTCCTGGACGGAGGGCTGCCCAAACATTCCGGACTCTACAACGTCACCTTACACAATTGTACCGTAGGGAATGACGTGCTGATCGAAAACATCCCCAATTATATCGCCAATTATGAAATCGGCGATGAATGCTTCATCCAGAATGCCAATCTGATTCTTACCGAAGGACACTGCGCCTTTGGAAACGGTACGCCGGTATCCGTTCTCAACGAAACAGGAGGACGGGAAGTCCCTATATTCAATGAATTGTCGGCCCATCTGGCCTATATCCTCGCTCTTTACCGCCATTTCCCGGTATTGCCCGAAAAGCTGAAGCAACTGATCGGCCGCTATGCCGACCGTATCTCTTCCGACCGGGGCCGCATCGGCAATAAGGTCCGAATCCTCAATGCAGGCAGCATCCGCAATGTGATGATCGGCGATAATACTATCCTGGAAGGAGTGGCCCGGCTTAAAAATGGGTCTATCAACGGGAACGCAACAGCGCCGGTATATATCGGGCATAATGTCATAGCGGAAGATTTTATCATTTCCTCGGGCGTACGCATCATCGACGGAGCCGCTCTTATCCGTTGCTTTGTCGGCCAATCCTGTCATTTGGGCCATTTATTTTCAGCCCACGATTCTTTATTTTTCAGCAATTGCCAGGGAGAAAACGGTGAAGCCTGCGCCGTATTTGCAGGCCCCTACACCGTCACCATGCATAAATCCAGCCTGCTGATCGCCGGAATGTTCTCCTTTCTGAATGCCGGAAGCGGTTCCAACCAAAGCAATCATCTTTATAAACTGGGTCCTATACATCAAGGCATAGTAGAGCGGGGCTCCAAGACCACCAGCGATTCCTATATTTTGTGGCCGGCAAAAATCGGGGCTTTCTCCCTTATCATGGGACGCCACGTCAGCCACCCCGACACCTCCGAACTTCCTTTCTCCTATCTGATAGAACAAAATAACCGGACCTATCTCGTGCCAGGGGTTAATTTACGAAGCGTAGGGACTATACGGGATGCTCAAAAATGGCCCAAACGGGACAAGCGTACCGATCCCCGACATCTGGACTTTATTAATTTCAACTTACTGAGTCCCTATACTATACTAAAAATGCTGAAGGGCATCGAAGTCCTGACCCGTCTGCAACAAATTTCGGGAGAAACTTCCGAGGAATATTCCTACCAAAGCGCTCACATCAAAAATAACGCTCTGAAAAAGGGACTCCTTTTTTATACCATGGCTATTCACAAGTTCCTGGGCAATTCCCTTATCAAACGAATGGAAAACACCGACTTTCGTCATTCCGGAGATATCAGCCGATGCCTAAGGCCGGACCTCGGACAAGGCTCAGGCGAGTGGATCGACCTTGCCGGATTGATCGCTCCCCAGAATGAAATTCTGAAATTAATCCGGGAAATAGAAACCGGCAAAATCGAATCTTTGGAAAAAATCAATTGTTTTTTCGAACAGCTGCATAGGGACTATTACCGTCTGGAATGGACGTGGGCCTGGGAAGTGATGCAAAAATGGTATGGAATTTCTATAGAATCCGTTACGGCAGAAGATATTATCCGGATAATCGATACCTGGAAAGATGCCGTAGTGAGCCTCGATAAAATGTTATATGAAGATGCCCGCAAGGAATTTTCCCTGAGCGCGCAAACCGGATTCGGCGCTGATGGAGACCGGCACGAAAAGAAAATCGATTTCGAACAAGTGAGGGGTGCTTTCGAAAATAATCCGTTTGTCGAATCCGTAAAAAAACACATCGATGCAAAAACAGCTTTAGGTGATGAACTGATTCACCGATTAAAGCCCTTAACGAAAATTCCGGCAGAATAACATAACCCCGTATCCTTAAACCCGCCCCTTACCCTGTTGCCTGAGATGGTGTCCGGTCTGCCGGAAGCTGTAAAATCTCAGGCATAGCGGGAAAAATGACAAAAAATATAGCTACTTTTGTTTCATAACCAAACAAAACAAAAAATCATGTCAGAATATATCGAACATCCCGAAAACGCACCGGAATATGAAGGACTCAAAGTAAACAAAGGCATACCTCAGCCCGAAGCGATGAACCCCAATATTGCCGCCCGTCTGAAAGGACTCAAACGCAAAGAGTTAACTACCGATGATTATGTGGAAGGTATCCTTAAAGGAAATATCAACATTCTTAGCCAAGCGATCACTTTAGTCGAAAGCGCCAAGCCGGAACACCAAACGATCGCCCAGGAAGTCATAAACCGTTGCCTTCCCTCATCAGGGCGCTCGATACGCATCGGCATCACCGGGGTCCCCGGAGCGGGAAAAAGTACATTTATCGAAAGTTTCGGAAAATACCTGACCCGCGAAGGACATAAGATTGCTGTATTAGCCATTGATCCCAGTAGCGAACGTTCTAAAGGCAGCATACTCGGGGATAAAACACGTATGGAAGAATTATCCTGCGCTCCGCATGCCTACATACGACATTCCCCTTCTGCAGGATCATT
>CAJKZL010000463.1 GCA_905204385.1 uncultured Odoribacter sp.
ACCTGACTAAATTATGGAGCCCTTCGTGGAAATACCTTTTTTTCTACAGTATTCAGGATTTCATTCCCCTTGTGTTGGGGAAAGAGGCTTGCAAAATCCATGCCCATATTGCCGTAGCCGAGTTGACCTACACTTGGAAACAACGCTATTCTTTACGGCTGGAAGCCCAGCATTTATGGACCGACGAGGACGAAAAGAACTGGGCAGCCCTTTTGCTGGAGCAGGGCATTGCTCCGGCCTGGAGTTTTTTTGTTTCGGATATGTATAATTACGGTGCTACCGACCTTCATTATTACAATGCAGGGATCAGCTATACGCAGTCGCGTACCCGTATTGCCCTGAATTACGGGCGCATCCGTGCCGGCTACCAGTGTGCCGGGGGCGTATGCCGGGAAATGCCAGCCTATACCGGTTTTAATTTAACATTAACTTCTTCGTTTTGATATTTATTAAAGGATTATGATTATGAAAAAAATTAGCATTTTATTTTTAATATGTGCCGCCTTCAACTGGATGGCTTGTTCCGATGACAATGAAGAGGCCGGTTTACGGCTGGAGGCAGATAAGGAGTCTATCCTTGCCGATGGAAGGGATCAGGTGAAATTCAAAGTGTTTGCGGACGGTGCGGAGGTGACTGCCGACGCCGTCGTTAAAGAACAGGCTTCGGGAGAAGTTTTGGTGAATGGGTTGTTTGTGACTTCCGTTGCCGGTAAGCTATACTTTCGTTGCCGAATATGCCGGGGCAAAATCCGAGCCGGTGACGGTGAGGGCGGAAAAGGGCGAAGGATTTAAGAAAAACGTACTGGTGATGAAATTTACGGCCATCGGCTGTTATGCCTGTCCGCAATCCGAGAAAGCTATCCGGCAGGCGGAAAAGGATGCTCCCGGAAAAGTGTATCCGATTTCTATTTACGGAACTTTGGGACAAATGAAGGAATTTATGATCGATGAGTACATCAATTCGTTCAAGAAATATTTTGCCTTCAGCGAATATCCGACAGTTATCATCGATCATGCCGACCGCTGGAATTATGGAAACGGGATTTCGGATATGGCCTTCGAAAAAGCGTTGAAGGCAAAAGCGGATGCCGGGATTGCAATAGCTACCTCCTGGACAGGGAATGAATTGAATGTGGAGGTGAAAATCAGGGGTGGAAAGACGCTCGATTATGCTACCAATTTAGTCGTGGCGGTATTGGAGAACGATCTTTATGCCGAACAAACCGGGGCATTGACGGAAGAGGATAATTATCATCATCATGTGGTACGGCATTATTTGACGGATTTGTATGGGGAAGAGTATAAAATTGCCAAAGGAACGATCGGGGCTGACAAGGATTATACGCAGACATTCCGTTGGACCCCATCGGCAGAATTTAAAAAAGACAATCTCGAAGTGATGGTCTATTTGTTGAAATCTTCCGGCAAATCGGCGGTAAATTGTCAAACGGTCACAGCAGGCAATCGGGTAGATTATGAAAACTTATAAGAACAGTCGATTATTGTGGTTTTGGGGAGTCGTTTGTTGTGGCATCCTGAACGCCTGTTCCGGGGGGAAAGAGGATGCACCGCAGCCAACTCCTGCATTGGTCGTATCCGAATCGGTACTGCAATCTCTGGCGGAAGGCCAGACCCATCGTGTAATCATACAGTTTGACGGAGAATGGACCATCGGCGGAGAGACCGACTGGTGTAAACCGAATAAAAAACGGGGGAGTCATACCGATACTGTTTTGATTACGGTTGCGGAAAATATTTTCCGGGAAGCGAGGACCTGTGAATTGACGGTGAAGCCCCAAACGGGGGAACAAAGCCATATACAGGTGAAACAGGAAGGGGCCCGGAAGGATCATTTGTATCGCTTGCCGGTAGTTTTCCATGTATTGTATGAAAATGAGCAGGATATCAATCAGAACATCAACGGAGCTTTTTTCGAGTCTCTTTTGCCGGATTGCAATCTTGCCTACCGGCAAGGGCATAACGGACTCGATCTGGGAGTGGAGTTTTATATGGCCACTCATGATCCGGAGGGGAGGCAGTTGGCGGAGCCCGGCATACACCGTGTGCCATGGAGAGCTTCGTCCATGAGTTGTTATGAGTTCATCCAAAGCAGCGATGCCGGGGATGTGGCGTTGATCTGGAAGCCGTCGGAATATGTAAATGTAGTGGTGTTTCGCTTCACCGAAGGTTCGGGACTTTCTGCCATCTCTACCATGCCCTTTACGGTTTCCTGGGATCCGTTGAGCGGTTTGAGAAACGGGGATGCCTATTTTGGGCGCGCTTTCGGCGAAGTGTATTGCATTGCCTTCAACACCCAGTATATCATACGTCCTCAGGCCGGAAAAACGCTGGCCCATGAATTGGGACACTATCTGGGCTTGTTCCATGTGTTCTCCGATGCGGACGAACTTCAAACCGACTATTGCGGGGATACGCCGAATTATAACCGCGCGGCCTATATGCAGGAAGCGCAGCGGATCATCGCTGCCGAAGGACCGGACAGTCCCCGCTTGTACGAAAGGACGGGCGACAAGGGTGAGGTGTTCGTTTCACGGAATATGATGGACTACGAGTATACCTATCAGGATGAATTTACGCCCGATCAGTATAAAAGAGTCCGGCATGTACTGGAGAATAGTCCCTTGATCCCTGGTCCGAAAAAAATGGCCGGCCCTAAGGAAGTCAAGAGCGGGTATCCCTTGCCTTCCGCCTTGATTGCCCGTTGAGCCGGGATATGGGCGCGGGAAGAAAAAGCCGGGCGAATAGTAAAAATTTTCGCCCGGTCTCTTTGTTGTGTAGAATAAAGATTGCTTCAATCGAAAGTTTCGCCGCCCCATAATATTATTAGAAATAATGTTATTAC
This sequence comes from uncultured Odoribacter sp., assembly GCA_905204385.1. Next base: position 2,864 of record CAJKZL010000463.1, read on the forward strand.
TAATCGAAGTATTACTTATCTTTATATCTGAATAATATTTGATGACGATAGAGAATAAACCTTTTATATTCGGTGTTGCAACTTCGGGTGATACCTGAAAAATAGCACAGAATAAAGGTTGCAATATTGTCGTTTGCATCGATGAATTTCAGCAGATTGCCGAATTTAAAGATGCTAAAACATTTCAAAAGCGATTGCGTTCGATTTGGCAATTGCAAAAATCGGTGTCTTATTGCTTATTCGGTAGCAAAAAACACTTGATGAACGAACTCTTTGAAAAGAAGAGCCTTCCGTTTTATAAATTCAGTGACGCTATTTATTTGTCGAAAATTGGAACGCACAATTGGGTAGATATCTCCTTTGTGCTATTTGTCTGGGGCGGGCAGTCCGTTCAATGAAGTGTTTATTTTTTGATTTATAAGTGAAATATTTTTCTAAATTTGCGACGACTAGTGAAACGTTCGATAATTTTTGCGGATTTCCGCAAAAATTATCGAACGTAAGTAACGATGAGGACCTTCGGTCCTAAGTA
>CAJKZL010000464.1 GCA_905204385.1 uncultured Odoribacter sp.
CGGCTCCCCGGTACATGGCTTCGCGAATGATTTCGGCGGCACGTCCCGGACCCATGGTCAGGATATGTACCGTGCTTCCTTCAAACTTATCTTTTAATCTGAGTGCCTGTTCGAGGGCATTTAAATCTTCAGGGTTAAAAATAGCAGGCAAAGCCGCTCTGTTTACAGTTCCGTCTGCTTTCATCGCATCTTTTCCCACATTCCGGGTGTCGGGAACCTGCTTCGCAAGAACAACAATTTTCAGTCCTTTCATGTTACATTATTTAAGTTACACTTCTTTCAATCGATTGTTGCGGTTAAAAGAATTTTTGGATTAATATATACATTCTCGTTAAATACCCGTAAATAATCAGATAATGAGCAAATTAACCGTCCACCTTCTACTTATCACGAGCACATTTTGAGTGGTAAAGATAGTACAATAAAACTAAAATCTGAAAATTTAGAATGAAAAGGTTGCGGAATGGGCTGTATTCTTCGCTGTTCCCTGTTCTCCTTTTCGTCAAAAACGACGTTTTTCTTCGCTCTCCTGCGTCCCTGCCGCTACGCGACTTCCGATGCCCTTGACGCGGCTCTTCCGCGGCTCGTGAAGGCAGATGAATAGCCGCGGAGTCCTGTAGCCGGGAGATCTTTCAAGATGACAGCGAGGGAAACGCCCGGCGTGACAGCAATGTTTGCCCGAATCCCCTCTCCGCCATGTAAAAAATAATTCCTATCTTTGCATATATCAAGTTTAATCCTCTCAAACCAAGCGTTATGGGCAATTACATCCGATTCGACTGGGCCATGAAGCGCCTGTTGCGCCAGAAAGCCAACTATGTCATCCTTGAGGGATTGCTGTCGGTGCTGCTGGGCGAAAAGATCCGTATCCGCCACATCCTCGAAAGCGAAGGAAACAAGGAAACGGAGGACGACAAATTCAACCGCGTCGACCTGCTGGCCGAAGACACCCGGGGCCAGCTGATGATTGTGGAGATACAGAACAACCGCGAGCTGGACTATTTCCACCGCATGCTTTACGGTACGAGCAAAGTCATCACGGAATATATCCGCGAAGGCGAGGACTACGAACAGGTGCGCAAGGTATACAGCATCAACATCATCTACTTCGACCTGGGCCAGGGCGACGATTATATCTACCACGGACGTACGCATTTCGTCGGCCTCCACACCCACGACGAACTGAAGCTCTCGGCCTCCCAGCGCCGGCTTTTTATGGGCACGGTGGCCGGCGACTTGTTCCCGGAATACTATGTACTCCGGGTGAACGACTTCGATAAGATAGCTACCACCCCGCTCGACGAGTGGATTTCTTTCCTGAAAACCGGCGAAATCCCCGACGACGCCACGGCCGACGGCCTGCCCGAAGCCCGCGAGCAATTGCGCCGCGACAAACTCTCCCCGGAAGAACTGGCGGCATACAAACGCCATCTGGAAGCCGAAAGATACCAGCGCAGCGTGATCAGGACAGGGCGCATCGAGGGCTTGGAGGAGGGACGGAAAGAAGGGTTGGAAAGAGGGAAAAAAGAAGGCATCATCCAAACCGCCCGCAACCTGAAATCCCTGAACCTGCCGCCGGACATCATTGCCCGCGCCACAGGGCTTACAACCGAGGAAATTGCGGAATTATAAGGAAACGCCGGAAGTTTTTAACAGTAAGAGCAGCAACAGGCATAAAAACCTGCTGCTGCTCTCCGGAATATTTGCTAAACGGACTATTCGCCGTACACTACATTGTTCCAATCGATCGTAGCCCAGGAGAGAGGGTTATAATCGGCAGTACCCAGTACCCGTAAAATAATGTAATTCTTACTGTTATTGCTGTCGATTAAAACAACGGATCCTAAGTCCGATGAAGCGTATCGTTTTTTACTGTAAAGTACGGTGAAGCCTTTCGGTGAGCTGATATAATCCAATAAGGGACTGATGTAAGGATATTTACCGGCGTTGTTGTTGCTTTTGTAAGTATATTTCAGCGTACTTTCGTTTAAAGCTTCGGTGGTGACATAATAACGGGAGAAACTTCCGTCGTAGATCACCCAGGCCGAAGTAGACGTGGTCCCTGTATAATGGTGCGTATAGACTTGTAAGGAAGTTAGTTTCGGCAGATTTCTGCTTAAATGCAAATAAGCGTTTGTAAATTCTTCTCCATTATATAAATGTACATAGCAGAACAGGTGCATGTTGGAGTAATTGCTGGCTATATCGGGATATGGAGAGACTCCGGGCGTGTGCGAAACGTAGATGCTTCCGATGAGCCGGCCGTTATCGTCGAGTAGATCCATATCATTGCCGGAACCGGACTTTTTCAGGTTGAAATGGGTCAATTGCCCGCCATTTATGGTCATCGGTGTTTTCAGGGAAATGCCCGTTCGGGTGATGTCGTAATCGCTGTACAGGGTAATGGCTTGCCGGTTCTCGTTCCGGTAAACGATTTTGACTTGTTTGGCTCCGGTGTTTATTTCTATGGCGCCATCGAAGCTGTGGTCTCCCTCCAGGTGGATGTTTTTAAAATAAGTCGAGTTGTCGTCGGCAAAATGGATGAGCAGGTCGCTGATGTCCTTCAACTTGTTTTGTTCAGCTACTTTTTCTTTCCGGGAGGCGATGTCCGCTTGCAGGCGGGTAAGGGCTTCCGGGCTGGCTTTTTCCAGGGTATAATACTTGATGATCGCTTTATTTTTAGGTTGCAGCGTATAGTTCCCGTCTTCCTGCCGGGTGATGAGGAATTGATAATCCCCTCCGAAATCGTCGTACATGCGGTGCCATACGCAATAGGTGGTAAACGACAGTTCCGTATTCAGAAAGCCGGAGAGAGTATAGGCTACCTGGTTCTGTTCCTCCAGGTAATCCGCATCCGGATAATCCGAAAGGAGGGTCGCTGTGTGATCGGAATGGAATTTCATGTAAACGGTATACATTTCTGTTTCTTCCTCTAACTGGTAACGGACAATCCATCCTTCGCCGAAGGCGGATAATTCCCGGTTGTAGGCCGCTGCCAGCTGATAGGGGTCCGTTTCCGGATCGGGAAGGACGACTTCTGCCGTTTCTTTGGCGCAGGAAAAGGCGCCTGAAAGCAGGATGAGCAGAAAGAAAATATGATTTGTTTTCATAGCTTGTACGATTAAAAGTTATTTCTTTCGGAAATGGTCAGTTTTACCCAGTAACGGCTGTCGGCCCGGTTTACCAGGATAAATGATTTTTTGTCGGGCGCAACGATGACGGTATATCCCTCCGGGGCGCACATCTTTTCCAGGAAAGGCTTCATGATGGCGTAATTGTCGTCGGCCAACTTTTTCCCGTCCGTACTGCCGCCGGTGGTGATGTATTCATAGTAAATCTCGTCTTCTCCCTGGGAATAGAACGTCACATAATATCTTCCCCAGCGCCCATCGGC
>CAJKZL010000465.1 GCA_905204385.1 uncultured Odoribacter sp.
AAATGTCCGACAAAATGAGGCTCGTTCATGGTCACATTCTTGCAACCGATCACCATGTTTTCAGTTACTTTATAAATCTTATCGACCAATAAAAACGGTGGGCGGTGAGGCAGTAAAGTACGGATCTTATTGATGTCCATCAGCGGAGTGGCATCTAAATCCAGATCTATAGGATAAGCATCGTCTTTCTCTTCAGCCAGAATTTCTTTATAGATCATCTTGGCCATAGAAGTATTTGCTTTATGTCCGGGTCTCTCAGCAATCACCCGGCCTTTGATAAAACGGCCACATAAAGCCAGATCACCGATAACGTCCAATAATTTATGACGGGCAGGCTCATTATCGAAATAAAGTTCCAGATTATTGAGAACACCTTCTTTAATCTGAATATTCCCGTAACCGAACAATTTAGCCAAACGATCGATTTCGGGCTGATCCATCTTACGGTCGACGATAACGATCGCATTACTCAAATCTCCTCCTTTAATCAGATTATTGGCCAGCAACATTTCCACTTCCCGCAGAAATACAAAAGTACGGCAAGGGGCGATCTCTTTCGCAAAATCAGTAGAAGCTTCCGAATAAGAAGCGAACTGCATCGCCAGATAAGGAGAATCGTAAGCTACCATGGTATTGATAGAATACGTATCATCCGGCAATAATGTAATGCGGGTATCCGAAGCTTCGCAATAAAATTCCATTTTTTTCTTTACTGAAAAATAACGGCGTTCTGCTTGTTGCTCTTCAATCCCAACTTTTTGAATCTCTTCCACATAATAACGGGCACTCCCATCCAAAATCGGAAATTCTTCTCCCGACAGTTCGATCACACAGTTATCTATACCGCAACCGTATAAAGCAGCCATAGCATGCTCTAAAGTATATACTTTGGCTCCGTCTTTTTGCAGACAACTGGCGCGATCTACCAATTCAATATATTTCGCCAGTGCCGGAATCTCGGTTTTCTCGTCGAGATCGACTCTGACAATTTTATATCCGGTATTTTCCGCTGCCGGCTTAAAGGTAGCACATACTTCTTTAACCGTATGCAAACCTTATCCTTTTAATGAAAATTCTCCTTTTAAAGTGTTCTGTTTTACTGACATTATTGTTTAGACTTTAATGTTTGTATTTCTTTCTCCAGCTCCCTAAGTTGACCGTACAATTCCGGAAGTTTCCTGAACAATACATAGGCTTTCCGGTATTTTGAAGCGTCAAAAGCAGGAGCCCCCATAAACACGGCTCCCTCGGCAATATCGTTGGTGACGCCTGATTGAGCCGCCAGCATCGTACGATCACCTATCTTCAGATGTCCGGCAATGCCTACCTGCCCGCCGAACATGCAATGCGCTCCGACTTTCGTCGTGCCGGCAATACCACACTGTGCAGCCATCACGGTATTCTCTCCCACCACTACATTATGGGCGATCTGAACAAGATTATCCAGCTTCACGCCTTTGCAGATACGAGGCGATCCCATAGTTGCACGGGCGATACAAACATTAGCTCCTAATTCCACATGATCTTCCAGGACCACATTACCGATCTGGGCTACCTTTTTATAATCTTCACCGGCAGGGGCAAAACCGAAACCATCCCCGCCGATAACAGTACCTGCATGCACCGTACAATGGCTACCGACGACACATCCATAGTAATTCTTCACGCCGGCATAGATAGTGGTATGATCCCCGATAACAACTCCTTCTCCGATATAAGCCTGAGGATATATTTTTACATGATTGCCGATCTTAGCACCTTTTCCAATATAGGCAAACGCCCCGATATAATGATCTTCCCCCAGCGAAACTCCTTCGGCAATAAAAGAAGGCTGTTCGATTCCCCGGGGTTTCGGCCGCATCATTTCCTCGTACATACATAACAAAGAAGCTATGGCATCGTAGGCAGAAGGCACTCGGATCAAAGTACAGGGAAGCGGTCCCGAAGGAACAAAATCCTGATTTACTAAAACAACGGAAGCCGCTGTCGTGTATATATACTGCTCATATTTAGGATTGGCCAGAAAAGCCAGGGTATTAGGCTTTCCTTCCTCTATCTTAGAAACATTGTTGATCAACACCTCGCCATCGCCTTCCACAACACCCTTCAGCAATGCGGCAATATCTTTTACTCTGAATTCCATATTTTCCAAAATTTCGGCAAACTTACGAATTTTATTTGTAACTCGTAAAAATATTACGGACATGTTTCAAAATTAACTAAAACTAAAAATATCTTAAAACTTATTCAAAATAAGCTCGATAAACATAAGTATGCATTTGCTCGAATCGGTCGGAAAAGCGAATATTTCCTTTATATAGAAGGATTTTTAATTTTTTCACCAATATTTATCCGGATATTTTTTTGTAATTCAAGAATAAAACTTAATTTTGCATGGATTTAGCGTGACAGCTAAAAGAGAGGGGACGGCAGTCCCCTCTTCTTTTTAAGCTCTGCAAACTATTTTTTTGCGAGAACATGAAAACAGAAGAAATTAAAGCCTTAGCCACACCGCTTCTCGATAGCCGGGATTTATTCCTGGTAGACTTGAAAATAACTAAGGACAATACTATCGAATTATATGTCGATTCCCTCCAGGGAGTGAACATACAAACCTGTATCGAAATCAGCCGGGAAATAGAAGCCCGGTTAGACCGGGATGCAGAGGACTTCGAACTGACCGTATCCAGTGCCGGAATCGGCTATCCTTTTAAAGTGGAGGGGCAATATCGGAAAAATCTGAATAAAACGGTAGAGGTAAAGTTGCAGGACCACAGCAAGCTGACCGGCCTGTTAAAAGCATTCGATTCAGAAAGCATTACCTTAGAATATGAAGAGAAGAAAGCCGTCGAAGGCAAAAAAAAGAAAGAATTGACAACCGTTGTCCAGGTGATTCCCCGAACAGAGATCCACGAAATCAAAGATATCGTCAAATTCTGATTCTTCCGGTTAAAAGGAAAGCGCTTGTAAATAATAACTAAAATATAAAGCTAAAAAATTGAAATGGAAAACATCAATCTGATCGATTCTTTTGCAGAATTTAAAGAATTCAAGAATATAGACCGCGCAACTCTGATGAGAGTTTTAGAGGATATTTTCAGAAATATGTTGCTGAAAAGATATGGTACCGACGAGAACTTCGATATTATTATCAATATCGACAAAGGTGACCTGGAAATTTGGAGAAACCGTACGGTTGTGGAAGATGATAAACTGGAAAACCCCAATGCGGAAATCACTTTAAGCGAAGCTAAAAAAATCGACGAAGATTATGAAATCGGTGAAGAAGTGACCGATGAAGTCAAATTCAAAGATTTCGGCCGCCGCTCGGTGTTAGCCTTACGCCAGAATCTTTCAGCCCGGATCCTGGAATTGGAGAAAGACAATATTTA
>CAJKZL010000466.1 GCA_905204385.1 uncultured Odoribacter sp.
TCCAGTTTCTCCATTTGTTATTCCCGGGTCAGTTGCAACTCGAAATTCTGCCAGTCGTCGTCCAGATTGGCTTTGTGTTTAGGGTAGAAAGCCTTTACCTTTACTATTTTATATTCCTCCCTTCCCCGGGTCCAACTGATAAAGGGCTCGGAGATTTCACCCGTTTTAAGGCGGTTTACTTCACGGGCCATTTCAGCGGGTATATCTGCACGGGCAATGCGGGCTTCCGAAGTCATGGGATCTGCAAATAGTCCTCCGTTGTTTCTGGTTTTTTTGTCACTGGAAAAATAATAGGCAGCTTCCTCGAAAGTCATTTTACCGTCCGTAATGTATTGACGGATGGTATCCAGCCGGTGCAGGGCTTCTTCTTTTTCTTCTTCCGACACTTTAGGTTGGAGCAGAATATGACGTACATTGATTTTATCCCCTTGCCGGTCTATCAACTGAATGATATGGAACCCGAATTCCGATTCAACGATCTTGGAAATTTTACCGGGCTTGAGGTTGAAAGCGGCTTCTGCAAAAGCAGGATCCAACGAATTTCGGCTGTAATAACCCAATTCGCCTCCCCGGGTGGCGGATTCCTTATCTTCGGAATAAAATACAGCGAGGGTGTTGAAACTTTCTTCTCCTTTCAGGATTTTATCCCTGAATTCCCGTAATCGTTCTCTTACGCGTTCTTTTTCGGCATCACTGATATTGGGCTGAAGTACTATTTGTTGCAACTCAAAACGGTCGGGCATATCCGGTAAGCTGTCTTTCGGTATTTTTTTAAAGTAATTCCGGATTTCAGAAGGTGTGGTCCTGATTTTTTCCACGATTTTCTGCTGCATTTGTTCGGTAATTAGTTTCTCACGCATGGGGCTGCGCATATCGTCTTTAATTTCCTGCAAGGATTTTCCGAAATACTTTTCCAGTCGTTCCTGAGAACCGATGTTACTGATAAAGTAATCTATCTGGCTGGATAGGGCATTTTCGACTTCCTCTTCTGTAACCGAGATACTGTCTACCTGCGCTTGCGCCATCAGTAATTTTTGGATGAGTTGCTGTTCCAGCAATTCGGATTTAAAATCGGAAGAAGAAGAGATCAGGCCTCTGCCTTGTTCCTGTAAAAAGGCATTTTCAATATCCGATTTCAATATGATTTCTTCGCCTACCACAGCGACGATTTTATCGACAACATTTTTTTGGGCAAAAAGATAATCCGAACAGATAAATAAAATAAGTAATAACAGATACTTTTTCATATGATTAATTTTATGATTTTTCTAAAATCAGGGGCTCTTTTTGAGCCCTCTAATCTACGATTTTTATTTAAAACGGCGAAAAAGGTACGGAAGTTTAGTAAATTTTCACATACTTTTTCCGCAGCCCTTCCTGATTGATTTGCTTTTCCAGTTCGTTTTCAAATTGTAATTTCTTTTTATTTTTCAGGATCATAATAATTTCCTCCCGGACATATTCGATAGGAGCAATGGTTTGATCTATTCTGAGGTCGTTGATTTTTAAAAAGTAATAACTATCGTCGTCTTCTCTTTCGATGTTTTTCTGGGTTAGTATGGCTTGTTCCAAATTGCTGAAATCGCCCGGGACAAGATTGAGTAAGTATTTGGCTTCAATCCATTTGTTTTCAAATTTATCGTATTTTCGCGCATGAGTCAGGCAATAGTCTTCGAGGCTTTCCTGATCTTCTTCCTGGTCGGATTTAAACCATTTTTTCACCTCTTTCAGATTGGGAGCATTTTTAGGTAAAATAAAAAATACCGATTTAACGATAGGAGTAACCAATACAAAGTTATTTTTGTGTTCCTGATAGTAGCTTTCTATTTCGGTATCGCTGATTTCTTCCATGAGGCGTTGTTCGATCATTTTTTGCTTATATCGATGGATCAGTAGGGAAGTTCTGTAATCTTCCACTTGTTTTTGAATCCGCGCTTCTTCGCCGGAAAGGTTTTCTATCGCTTTATGCAGCAGCAATTTTTGAGTCACCCAATTTTTTATGTAGTTGCGGGACATAATGATGCTGTCTTCCCGGGAAGTTCCCCGGGGGATAAAATCAGATATTTCCGATAGATAGAGAGAACTCTCGAAAACCTGTGCAATAGGTTGTTCTGTATTTTTATCCCGTTTACAGGATAGGAAGAATAAAATCATGACGGTAAGTCCTATATATCTCATTTCAGGTTTTTTGAGTTTCGTGCGGACGAAAATAGTAAATTATTTTCAATATTTCTATAGCCGGAGCGGCATGTACGGGGGATATGGGTAAAATTAGAGGCCTGGCTGGACGGGATAACGGATATTTCCGTATTTTTGTTTGTGTTAGGCGAAGGTTATACCATGACAAAAGAAATACACGATATATTAAAGAAGTACTGGGGCTATGAACATTTCCGGTCCCTGCAGGAAGATATCATTCTCTCGGTATTGGAAAGGAAAGATACCCTTGCATTGATGCCGACGGGAGGAGGGAAGTCTATCACCTACCAGGTGCCGGGCATATATCTGGAAGGGATCTGCCTGGTGATCACTCCTTTGATTGCTTTGATGAAAGATCAGGTAGAAGAGTTGAAAAAGAGGGAAATTGCTGCTGAAGCCATTTATACCGGAATGGCGGCCGATAAAGTGGAATCCGCACTCAATAGGGCGATAGGAGGCAAGCTGAAATTTTTGTACGTCTCTCCCGAACGGTTGGCATCTGCACATTTCCGTGAGCGTCTGAAGCGGATGAAAGTCCGCTTACTGGCCGTGGATGAAGCACATTGTATTTCTCAATGGGGATATGATTTCCGTCCTTCCTATCTGCAAATAGCGGAAGTACGCGTCTTTTTCCCGGAAGCTCCGGTATTGGCCCTGACCGCTACCGCCACTCCCGCTGTTGCTGCGGATATCCAAAAACAATTGAAATTTGCGGTTCCTCATGTACTGTCCAAAAGTTTCCGCAGGGAAAACATTTCTTATGTAGTCCGCAAAGCCAACGATAAGTTAGGGGAATTGTTGCATATTTTATCTCATTTGCAGGCCAGTGCTATTGTTTATGTTCGTATTCGGGCCACTGCTGTAGAATTGTCCGGTTTTTTGGTGGCTAAGGGCATTCAGGCAGATTATTATCATGCAGGAATGACTTCTCTGCAAAGGGCTCAAAAACAGGAAGCATGGAAACTGGGGCAAACGCCTGTAATTGTGGCTACCAATGCTTTCGGTATGGGCATCGATAAACCGGATGTCCGGATTGTGGTGCATTATGACATACCCGATAGTCCGGAAGCTTATTTTCAGGAAGCGGGCCGGGCCGGGCGGGATGGGAAACGGGCATATGCTGTTTTGTTGTATAATGGAGCGACCCTGACGGCATTGAAAAAAAGAA
>CAJKZL010000467.1 GCA_905204385.1 uncultured Odoribacter sp.
ATCGAATTTTTGCCGGTCGACATAGAAGAAGCAGCCGATCAATTGGTTATAGCTAAATGGATATTGCGCAACCTTGCCTATCGATACGGAGTAGACCTGACCTTTGCTCCTAAAATCACTACCGGTAAGGCAGGCAGCGGTTTGCATATCCACACCCGTCTGATAAAAGAGGGAAAAAATATGTACCTCGCCGACGGCAAACTCACCGATACGGCAAAGAAAGCCATAGCGGGAATCCTGGAAGCTGCGCCTTCGCTGACTGCTTTCGGCAACACGAATCCCACTTCTTATTTCCGTCTGGTGCCTCATCAGGAGGCTCCCACCAATATTTGCTGGGGCGACCGCAACCGTTCGGTGCTGGTACGGGTACCTTTGGGATGGACACAAGGAGCGAATGAGATGATTACCGATGCTAACCCGCTGGAAACGCCCGGAAATGCAGACTTAAGCATAAAACAAACCGTGGAATTTCGCTGTCCCGATGGCTCGGCCGATCTTTACCTGCTGCTGGCTGGTTTAGCCGTGGCTGCCCGTCATGGTTTCGAAATGGAAAATGCTGTCCGATATGCCGAAGAAAGATATGTCAACGTCAATATTTTTGACGATGCTCATAAAGAAGTGGCCGAGCGCTTGAGCCATCTGCCTACTTCCTGCGCAGAATCGGCGGACTGTCTGGAACAACAACGCAGCCTCTATGAAAAATACCAGGTTTTCAGTCCCAGCCTGATCGACGGTTGGATTAAAAAATTAGCTTCTTATCAAGATAAAAAGCTGAGACAGGAGATCGGCAACGATCCTGAAAAAATACAACAATTGGTAGAAACTTATATCAATGCCGGATAATCGGAAACCAATACTACTATACTATACCACAAACTTGTGAACTGCCCTCCGGGGCAGTTTTTTTATGCTCCTGGAACAGCATCCTCCACTTTCGGCAAAATTCCCGAACATCCGCCCGATCATCACCGTAAACTTGGATAAATTAGAATCCAGGATTATGGGAAAGATAATATGTATCATTGTTTTGATATTATGGACCACCGCCGGCCTTCAGGGACAACAAAAAATCAAAGGTTCGGGTTACGTACTGACACAGCAGCGTGAAGTAGCTTATTTTAACAGCATCATCGTATCGAGCCAAATTTCCGTTTACATTGTTCAAGGAGAGTTTCAGCCCATAACCGTTGAAGCGGATAATAATTTATTCCCTTATATCAAAACAGTCGTGCGCAACAAGACCCTGAAAATATATGTGCCCGACACCGTCAACATTACCCGGTTCGCCGATATGAACGTACTGATCAGTATGCCCCACCTCTCCACCCTGATCGCCAGGCAATCTTCGTATATCGACGGTTCACCTCAGAAATGGGAAACAGAAGAAGTTACCCTAAAAGCAGCATCAGGCAGCCGGATTAAATTGGCAACCGACGCTACAACAATCACAGTAGACGGCAAAACCTCTGCAACCGTCGAACTGAAAGGCAAAACCGATAAGCTGACGACAGAACTAACAACCGGAGCCAAACTGATTGCACGGGAACTGGAAACCGAAAAAGCAGATCTCGAACTGGCAACAAGGGCCAGAGCCGAGGTAAGGGTAAATCAGCAAATTGCTTACGACTTAAGCGGTAATGCCCGTTTAGTGATCAAAGGCGACCCTAAAGTTCTCAAAGCCGAAGTCAATTCCGGAAGTAAAGTTACCCGCGACAAATAAAATACTTATCTCCCTTTATATTGGAATCACCCTACTCACTTGTCCATTAATGTGCATTTTGTTTAAAAAAATACTGACTTCAAGAAAGTGATTGGTAAAATGGTTGATATTTTATTAAAGTTAGTATATGTTTGCAAAATAATTCATGTAGTGGTATGGTAAAAATAATTTATTTGATTACACTATTGGGAGTAGTGGCGTCATGTCATATTGGCAACAACCAATATACCAGGATATTATCCAATTTAGATTCGCAATTGGAACAAAACCCCGAATTAGTATGGGACAGTCTGAAGGCTATCGATCCTAAAGTGCTGAATACATCCCAGCAAGCTTACTATTATTTACTGAATGCTTCGGCTATGGACAAAAATCTGATTTGGCTGGAGAACGATTCAACGCTAAGAGTAGCTTTAGATTTCTACGAAGACAAAGGGAATTTGTATTCCCTGGCCCGATGTCAGTATTACTTAGGCAAGTATGCACAAAAAAGACAGCAAACAAAAGAAGCTTTTGAATACTTTAAAGCTGCTGAAACCAATTTTAATCAAAGCCGTTCCGATCATATCCATCTGTTGGGATTGATACATTATCAGTTGGGAGTTATATCAAAGCAACAGCAAGATATAGAAAAATCAAAAAAATATGCCCAAAAATCATGGAAAATTTTCATGGAAACTAAAGACACAATATCTGCCGTTTATTCCCTTAGACTCATAGGAATCTTAAATGTTTCTTCAAAGCTCTATGATGCAGCAAAAGAAAATTTTGATCATAGTTTTCGGCTATTATCTTTTACTAATAAGCAATCTGAAAAAACTTTTTTAGCACAAAATAGTGTATTAATGTCTACAAGTTATCTATTTAGAAAAATGGATAGCCTGGAAAAATCATTGGAATATGCAAAGAAATCACTAACCTTACATAAATTGAATAATAAGGAAATTCCTTCTCAATTTTATTCCAACGTCGTATATTCTTATTATCTGATGGACAAAGCAGATAGTGCAAAATACTATAGTAACCTATTAATCAATCAAGCTAAGGAAGAAAAAAATACATTCAATATCATAAACGGATACAAGATCTTATCTAAAATTGAATATAAAGACCAGAATTACCAAAAGGCCTTCCAATATCTCAGTTTAATAAATAATTTAAAAGATACCTTGGCGGAAAAAAATAGAAAAGCTAATATTTTCGAATTGGAAAAAAAATACAACGACTCAAAAACCCAAAGAATCCTTCATAAAGCCGAAAAAAACAAATGGCAGGCATATACAGCCACTTCTCTAATTGTATTGATCCTTTTTGTTATCGGCTTTCCTCTCTATAGTCGCCATAGACGACTTAAAATGAAATACCATAAATTATCTAAAGCAATAAAACATACGGAATGGGGGTTTTTATTAACCAAAGAATTTATAACCGAAAACCATATTGCCTACGATGAATTGGAACGAATGCTTAACCGGGAAAAAGGCTTAAAAAATATCAATATCGAATTATATAACCGATTTCATGATGCCCTGATCCAACAAAAAGCAGATTACTCCGGACGCCTTATCGAAAGGCTAACCAGTTTTGACGGAACTTTTGCCACAAAATTTCAACAGTTGTTTCCTGATTT
>CAJKZL010000468.1 GCA_905204385.1 uncultured Odoribacter sp.
AACCGCGCATCTGGAAATCCGGCACCGCATTCGGGTTGGAACCGGAAAGATTACTGGAATTCATCTTAAATCCCGGGTCCAGGATCTCCAAAGCTTTCAGCACGTTCCCGGCCGTCATTTTCTTGATATCTTCACCGGAAACCTGAGTGGCCGAACCGGTAAACCCTTCTTTGTTCCTCCGGAAAATACCCGTTACCACAACTTCGTCCACCGCTTCCTTAGCCATCTCCATGACTACATCGATCTCGGTTTTAGCTCCCGGCTTCACCTCCAGGGTTTTCATCCCCACAAAAGAGAACACCAATACGGCATCCTTCATTTCCGGTAATTCCAGCGACCATTTTCCTTCGATATCGGTAGCTATCCCCAAAGAAGTACCTTTGATGGTCACCGTGACGCCAGGCAGAGGTTCACCCTGTACATCACGGACATGCCCGCTCAGCAGCATTTTTTTCTGCGGAGCGACGGGATGCCGAAGAGGGGCGGGCTTGATGACTACGATATTATCGACAAACTCATAGACAAAGGCATCCCCCAATAAACGATGAAGCGCTTCGTCCAGCCGTACATCCTTTAAATCCAGCGACACCTGCTGTTTTACATTCACTTCTTTATTGCTGAAAAAGAAATCTAATTTCGTTTGCTTTTTCAATTGCCGGATAGCTTCGGACACCGAAGCGTTCTCAAGCTTTAAGGACACCGTTTGCAACTGTGCGTCCACCTTTGCCTGAACAGCAAACACCAGACAACAAATCAAGAATAACGTTAACTTCACCAGAAAGATTTTGCGGAAATGGATTTTAAGCCCGATTCCGCGAAGATTCGGATTTTTTTTCATAGTTTTGTAATTATGGTTTGACATATCCGGCTGAGTTCCAAGGCAACCGGAAATTTATTTAAGCCCTCCGGTATTTGTTGACAGCAAATACCGGTTTTTTGTAATAAGCTACTCCACCTTTATTTTCTTTCCCACCACTTCAAACCTCACATTCGTCGTTTTAGCAATGAGGCCAAGCATCTGACCGGCAGTATAATCTTTGCGGATCACCCCTGTAAATTCATAACGTTTCAGTTCCTCCCGCCCAAAGACAAAATGCACATCGTACCAGCGCTCCAACTGAGCGGCGATCTCTTCGAGCGTTTCGGATTCGAAATAAAACTTCCCGTCGCGCCAGGCGGTGAAGGCTGCCGCATCTACATCCCGGACCAGCAATTGCCCGTTTTTAACCAAAGCCTGCTGATCGGGTTTCAACACTACCTTTTTTGCAGTCTTCAAATCGGCCACTTCTACCTTTCCGCTCACCAAAGTCGTCTGAAAAACCCCATCCTTTCGATAAGCATTGATGTTGAAGCGGGTACCCAACACCTTTACTTCCATGTCCGCTACTTTCACCAGAAAAGGAGCGGCTGCATTTTTAGCAACTTCGAAATATCCCTCTCCTTTCAAAAACACTTCGCGCCGATTTTCGGCAAAGGCAACGGGATATTTTAATTCAGAATCCGCATTCAACCAGACCACAGTCCCGTCGGATAACACCAGACGGTATTCCCCTCCTTTGGGAACCGTCAACGTATTGAATGCTGCGGTCGGTTCAGCCCCATATCCTGGCTGATACTGTATGCCCTGCGAAGAGTCCAGGCGGATGGCCACCCCCTCCCGGATCAGGAGGGTATCCTTCACTTTCCCTGAAAGGTCGATCCGTTCTCCGTTATCCAGCGTCAGAATAGCCCGGGGATAGCCCGGCTCTATCCTGGCCGTCACCACCGGAGACTCCCCGGGCGCAAAAAACTGCATCCACAATATGCCACTGCCCAGCAGCAAGGGTAAAGCCACAACGGCTGCATAGCGCAATACCCGTTGCGACCGTTTCAATCTATTATGTCCCTTTTCCCTGCATCCTCTAATGTTTTCCCAGATTTTCTCTTGATCCGCTTTCACATCATCGGTAGAAAATTGCCGGAACCGGAACAATTCCTCCCGCAATGCGGAATGCCGGGGACTCTCCAACTCTTTCCTGAGTTCCTCCCACTCCCCGGAGGTCGCCGCCCCCGAAAGGCATTTCTGCTATAATTCGTGTAGTTGTACTGTGTCCATAATTTTAGCTTTCTATGATATAAGCAGGAAGAGTTTCAAAAAGGGTGAAAAGAATAAAAAATTTTTTAAGTAACGGAAAAAAATTTAATGGCCCTTCCGGTCCGGATATCGCTATATCACTCTTTGAGTGTAGAATGGCAACAAAAGGAACACTGATAAATAAATCAGTTTTCCCCTCAATAAATCAAAAATCCGAATTATTCTTCCTATTTTCGTCATCGAATGGAAATTTCTTTTATGAAAAATACACTGTTATTATTGACTGCTGCTACCGGCCTGGGAAATACGTCACTTACAGCTTATGATATACAGACTCTTCCTGAGAATGCAGGCTGTCGGCACCTCCTTGCACAGACCGAAACCGGAGACCAGCGTCCAAATATCCTGTTCATCCTGTCGGATGACCACACGTCGCAAGCCTGGGGCATATACGGAGGCATCCTGGCCGATTATGTCCAAAATCAAAATATCCGGGCTCTGGCAGCCCAGGGATGCGTACTGGACAATTGTTTTTGCACCAATTCCATCTCATCGCCCAGCCGGGCAGCCATCATGACCGGAGCCTACAGTCATTGCAACGGAGTTTATTCATTGGAAGACGGTCTCGATCCGCAGCACGACAATCTGGCCAAACAAATGCAAAAGGGAGGCTACCAAACGGCCCTGATCGGGAAATGGCACCTGAAAAGCAAACCGGAAGGTTTTGACGATTTCGCTGTTTTTCATGACCAAGGTGATTATTTCGATCCAATATTCAAGACTCCGGATAATTGGGTTGATGGGAAAAACGTCGGGGAGCGTGTTGAGGGCTTCTCGACGGATATTGTAACGGACAAGACGATCGAATGGATCAAGCAGCGTGCCAAGACACGTCCTTTCATGGCTTGCTGCCATTTTAAGGCTACTCATGAGCCGTGGCATTTCCCGGAACGGATGCGGCATATTTATGATGGCGTGACTTTTCCCGAACCAGAGAACTTGTTGGATTTTGAAGGAAAGGAATCCGGCCGTACATTTCCTGGACAAAATTTGGAGATATTAGGAGAGCGTTGGGAAAAGTCTCCCGCTGGTTCTAACCGTTATCCTGAATTGCCTTTCCAATGCTCAAACTTGGAGCCGGTTGAGGCACGTCGTGCGATATATCTGAAATTTATGCGTGATTATTTGCGCTGTGGGGCCACCATTGATGATAATATCGGTCGCTTACTCCGTTTCCTTGACGAGGAGGG
>CAJKZL010000469.1 GCA_905204385.1 uncultured Odoribacter sp.
CTTCAACCGCTGATCCGTCTCTATTTTCAATCCCGAATTGACATTAGCCGCTTCAGGAATATAACACCGGTGAATCTTGCGTGGATTCGTTCCCAAACGGTTACAGGTCAATGCTTCATAATAATTCGGAGTAAAAGTACTCACCTCTCTGTCCAGACGCTTAAAGGATAATTCTGCATGCCCCTGATACTTGCTTAAAACAAGGATACCGTCACCTGCCGTAGAACTGGACACATTGATTCTGAAATTTTTAAAGGCCTTCGTCCCCAATTCCTTATCGGTTACCACAAAACGTGCTGTATTAATCCCCAACGGGAAATTAGCATATACATTCAGATCTTTCGTCGTCGCCACAACCTTCTGGTTGACTTCCCACATATAAGTAAACCGGTTTGAATCCGAATACTGCGTTCCCTCCAAAGTCACGGGAATAGACAACAAATCCATCTGGTCACAAAGAACCAGGCTATCGATATTCTGTATGCTGATCTGGTTGATTTCCCGATAATCGTAATTTCCTTTATCATCATAACAGGACATTACAGCCAGACTCAGAAACAGACCGATCATTCCAATACAATTCTTAATTTTCATAGTCTACTCTCTTAATCCTTTATTTTATTATTTCAGAAACCGGAATCTTAATTCACTGATAATCGGCAGGAACCACAACGCCCCGTACCCGCATAAAACCGTCCGCTTCAGCTTCATCCGACACGGCCGTCCCCTTAGCAATCATATCCATCAAATAGTTGCGCATATAAACGGAAACCCCCAAACGGCGACCTACTTGCATCGTATTTCTATTGTCCCAATCCGTAGGCGTGATGTCCAGCAGGTAATTGGTAAGCAAATATTTGTCGACCGACCAGACGGATCCCATTTCCGGTTCAACACCCGGTTGTGCCCCATACCGCCACATCAAAGGCTCTTGTACCAGATCACTGAAATAAATCCGGTGTTTGAGTAAATCTACCGTTTTTCCATTCACTTTGTCTACCACTTTCTCCTTCAAAGCCAACTGGAAATCACCGGAAGACACCAAACGCAAGGTTAATGAATACTGCTCTTCCCGTAATTCCTTTACCCGATGAAGCGTGACCGGGACCACTCCCGATATAGAATCCGCCGGGATAACGTATTCCCTCTGCAATTCATCGTAAAACTCCCCGGCTCTCGCAGTAGTCTCTTCTCCGACCACTTCCACCTTGAACTTACGTTCATAAGGGGCAACATCCCCCAAAGTACTCACCCGTAAATGCAAGGTGGTATCCGAAACGTTATAATTGATAAAAGAAAAAACAGTGGTATCCGTATAGGGAAGACTTTCGGTCGAAGGAGCATAAGGATTGCGGACAGTAAAATAGATACTATCGGTCCCTTCATAAGTGTCCAGCTTATCTTCGGAACAATTCCAGCATATAAAACCCAGGAACAAACCTGTCATGACTATTTTTTTCATATTCTCGATCAAAATAAAATTCAACTTACTTAACGACTGTTCGTTTCATTCTCCGGCAACGGCAATACGTATTGCGCATCGGTCATCGTAAAGCTTCCCTCTCCGTTTCCTTTATCCAGCAAGGGCACTTTCTTCATTTTCAGATAGAAAAAATACTGTCCTTCCCCAATAAATTCCCGGTTGTATTCGGCCCGGATAGCACTTTGTATATCGCTACCCACTTTGGTGAGGTCGGAATTCTGATACCCACGGGCCCGCTGCAATTCATTGAGGTATTCGCAGGCAACAGCATCCGAAGAAGCACAATCGGCAGCGATGAGATAGAACTCACCCCGACGCAACACCGACTGCGTTACTGTCCGCAAAGTCAGCTTTGTATCCTTGATTTCTTCATATTTCTGAAGCACTTTCATATCCTTACTATTTTTCACCACACTCATCCACATCTTGGCATTCCGGTAATCGCCGGAATAGCTATACCAATCGTCCACCGTCGTTTTTACCTGCACCAGGATCTTGTCATCGCTGAGACTGGATTGGAAAAAATCCTCATAAATCTTAGGACGATTATTATTTTGTAGTCCAAAAAGAATCTCGGAATAAAAAATCCGGTCCGGGCTGCTGGCATACGCGCTGTTTCCCAAGGCCATATCTTTCTCTACCCAGGGAAATACCCGGTCAAAGGCAACGTTATCGATGACAGAAGTGGCGATCTGAAACGCTTTATTTCGGGAAGCTCCCGTGCCTCGCCACTGATAAACCCTGGCTTGCAACAGTTTCACGGCATAATAATTCAACCTCAGATTCCGGTTACCGCTTAAGCCCGAAATAATCGGATCGCTCTTCAGCGCCAACTCTGCACTATTCAAATCGTTCAATAGATATTCCACAAAGGCAGACACTTTCAGCAAAGGCTTTCCCGTCACCAGAAATTCGTCGTAATAAGGGACATAAAGACCGGAATCCGTTTCATCATAAGCCGGAGCAAACAGGCGTAACATATCGAAATGCAACAATGCCCGAAGCCCCAGGGCTTCTCCCTTCAATAAATTGTAATCTGTATCCCCCAACATCTCCCTCTTCTCTTCCAGATGAAGCAAGATGCGGTTGCAATTGGCGATTTCGGCATAACTTTTCGACCACACGCCCGAAATTATACTCCTCACCTTATCCTCGGTGTAATTATACTGTACCAACTTTTCATAAGTATGCCCGGTAGTGACATAATAACGTTGTCCCAACAATTCCAGAAATTCGCAGGCTTTTCCATACAGTTTGCTATCTACCATATCCAGATAGACTCCGTTGATCGCTTTTGTAAAACCTTCTTTGGATGAAAATATCTTATCTTCATTCATTTTATCCATCGGCTCTATATCCAGCCATCGGTCACAGGCACCGAACAGCAGGAGAAAAGCAGCCGAAAACGCGTAAATCGTATATTTCATTTTATTCATAATCGATCTTTTATTTAAATTCTTTCCTTAAAAAGAAGCAGACAAAGAGAAGGAAACCGAACGGGCAAACGGATAATCGATACCCCGCTCGGCCTTCACGCTGGAAACGCGGAATACATCATTCGTGTAAGCCCTCAAAGTCAGATTGCTCAAATAAAGTTTTTTAATCCAGGCTTGTCCGCGGAATTCATAACCGATGGAAAAAGATTCTCCCGTCAACGAATTTTCCGTTTGTACAAAGCGGTCCGTCATCGGTGCTTTTTCGTCCACCAACCAGATCCCCTTGAACTGAGCGATATTTCCGGCAGTTTGCCAACGATCGTAAAAAGCCCGTTTGTCCTGATTTTCCATCCAGTTAGCCGTAGTGATATTCTCTACTTTATTGTATAAAG
>CAJKZL010000470.1 GCA_905204385.1 uncultured Odoribacter sp.
GCAATTCTGAAGGCAATTTCACCGTTCTCAGCATGGGATGAATCAACCCCAGAATCTGAAACAAAATGCTGTTCGAACCTTTAAAATAGATAGGCACCACCGGCACGTTGGCCTTGCGGATCAGCTTGAGCACCGACTTACTCCACTCCCGGTCCTCTACGGAATTGGAATCCGCCTGATAGGCCGACACTTCCCCGGCAGGAAACAAGCCCAACGGCTTGCCTTCGGAAAGATGCCGTAACGCTTCTTTCAATCCTCCCGCACTCGAAATATCTTTACGGCTCTCGAAAGGATTGACTCCCAGAAAATAATCTTTAATCGGCTCTATCTTCTTCAGTAAGAAATTGGCCATCACCTTATAGTCCGGCCGTATCTTACTCAGCAACTTGATCAGAATGATCCCGTCCAGACCTCCGAAAGGGTGGTTGGAGACCGTAATAAAAGCCCCTTCTTTAGGGATTTTCTGCAAGTCTTCCTCATTGATTTCAATCGTAACCCCCAATGCTTCGGTCAAACGTTCCAAAAAAGCTTCCCCATCCTCATCGTATACATCCGAATATAGCTTGTTGATCTTATTCAGACGCATAATATACATCACCAGCTTAGCCACCAGACTACCTCCCACTTTACCGCCGAAACGGTCCAGATTTCCGGCAGCCTTTATATCTTTTGAGTCTATCAGATTCATATTTCCCAATGTTCTTTTCCATCCTTCCCTCCAATCCTTCACCGTTCCACTTCATTATTGCTTTATCTTATGATAATTTCCCGGATGACCTCTTTTCCTATACGGTCGTTCAATGCCCGGATCAATCCTTCCTTCACCATCAGGATCTCATTCCTAACCACTGCCGAAGTAAAGGCAACAAAAAGTTTGCCATCCCTCACCTCCACCTTTTTCGTCCGCGAGGCAATCATCTGACCCACCACTTCCGGCCACGCTTCTACCACCTCATGTTCCTTGAACTTCTGCTCCAATCCCATCTGCCTCAGCACTTGGTCGACCAATTCATCTATGGTTTTAGTTTTCCCTTCTTTCATATTTAACGGATTGCAAATATAACACCTAAATCAAAATAAACGGAAGTTTACTTTCAATTTATCCGCAGACTTTCCCTTTTTCTACGGTAAACAGGCGGTATTCCACCTGCTGCTCCCTGAGCATTTCATCGATATGCTCCCGGTTGGTATCTGTGATAAATACCTGACCGAACAAGTCGCCTCCGACAATCTTCACGATTTGCCGCACCCGGTCCGCATCCAGTTTATCAAAAATATCGTCCAGCAACAACAAAGGTTTCACTCCGCTCATCCGGTATAACCAAGCATATTGGGCTAACTTCAACGCTATCAGGAATGTTTTTTTCTGACCCTGCGATCCGTTTTTTTTCACCGGATATCCGGCAATATTCATCGCTAAGTCATCCCGGTGTATACCCACCGTAGTATAGGTCAACAAGCGGTCGCGCCCTAAAGCTCCCTGCAAGGCTTCCAACAGCCCACCTAGAGGCACGGACTGTTTATATTCCAACGACACTTCTTCACGACCCAGCGACAATTCCTGATAATACGAACGAAAAACATCCCTGAACTCCTCCAGGAACTCTATCCTTCGCCGCATGATCTTCTCTCCGGCCTCCGCCAACTGCTCATTCCAGATTTCCAGCATTTCCTCATCCACAACCTGCCCGGCGCTCTTCACCACCGAATTACGCTGTGCCAACGCCTTAATATAACGGATCAATTAAGATTTATCGCATTGGCTGATGATACCGTCCATCAACTTCCGGCGTTCCTCGCTGCCCCCGTCGATCAACAAACTGTCTTCGGGCGAAATCATCACCAAGGGCAACAACCCGATGTGTTCGGAAAATTTCTCATAAGCCTTCTGGTTTTTTTTGAACACTTTCTTCTGTCCTCTCTTCACCCCGCAATAAACCTCGATCGCCTCCTCCTCACGGTCGTATTTGCCTTGAATCACGTAAAAAGGCTCCCCATGCCGGATGTTCTGGGAGTCGGAGAGATTAAAATAACTCTTACACATCGATAAATGATATACCGCGTCCAGGATATTCGTCTTTCCGGCCCCGTTTTTTCCCACAAAACAATTAAACCCCGGAGAAAGCGACAGAGTAGCCTCCGTCATATTTTTAAAATTCAATATATGTAATTCCTTCAGTACCATTCTTCCGTTTTT
Source organism: uncultured Odoribacter sp. (assembly GCA_905204385.1). Next base: position 2,198 of record CAJKZL010000470.1, read on the forward strand.
TTTATCTCCTAGTAGCCCCAGGATTTACAAAATTACTCTTTTTATTTAAAGTAAAAGTCTATGTTCCCTAAATGTTCTTTATCCTCTTTTTCCATTATTGCATATTCGCCTCGGAAAAAAACAGCCTGATATTTCGGTTTTCAATTAAAAAAGCTAATTTTGCACGCTATAACAAAAAGAATATAAAACATTATAGATATGTCAAAACAACAGAAAAAACACGACGATGGTTTTGAGCAACTGGAAGATGCATTAACCAGCAGCGAACAATTTATTGAAAAAAATCAGAAAATGATCATCAATGTGATTATCGTACTGATTGTGATCATCGCAGCTTACTTCGGTTACAACCGTTTTATCACCCAGCCGAAAGTCCTGGAAGCTGAAAATCAGATCTTCGGTGCACAAAATTATTTTGAAAAAGATTCTTTCAACTTGGCCTTGAACGGGGATGGCAACGTGCTGGGATTTGTGGAAATCGCCGATAAATACAGTTCTACACCCAGCGGCAATTTAGCCAACTATTATGCAGGCTTGTCTTATCTGTACACCGGAGAATATGAAAATGCCATCCATTACCTGAAGAAATTTTCTGCCGACGATCTGTTGATGGGCAATCTGGCCATTGCCAACATCGGTGACGCTTATATGCAGTTGGGCAAATACAAAGAGGCCGCAGAACAATATAAAAAAGCCGCTGCAACTAAAACCAACGATTTCTCAACTCCTGTATTCCTTCTGAAAAGGGGATTGGCACTCGAAAAAGCCGGAGATTATCAGGGAGCTTTAAAAAGCTACGAACAAATTGAAAAAGATTTTCCCGCTTCACCCGAAGCCAGGGACATCGAAAAATACATCGAGCGGGCACAGCTCCAAATGACAAAATAATCCGAAAGCCCCTGAAAAGGGGCTTTTTTTTTACCTCTTTTTTCCTATTTTTGCAAACGGCAATATGTAGTGTGCAACTTATAATATGCTATGAATAAACTAATTTTTCTTTTGGCCTGTTTGCTGATCGCGCGTATGGGGGCAACTCAAAGCCTCGTCATACACGGCAATGTGATTTTCGAAGACAACAATCCCCAAGGGGCACCCATACAGATTCTTAAAA
>CAJKZL010000471.1 GCA_905204385.1 uncultured Odoribacter sp.
CCGTGCGTTCGTTGGGGATCAATCCGGCAAACGGTAAGGAAGTTTTCCTCGACAGAAACGGCAACATCACCTATCAGTGGAGTGCTGCCGATAAAGTGGCTTGCGGAGATACGGAACCCAAATTTTCGGGAGCTTTCGGAACCAATGCGGATTACAAAGGCTTCAACCTGAATCTGAGTTTCCTCTATCAGTTCGGAGGACAAATTTATAACCAGACTCTTGCGGACCGGGTTGAAGATGCGGATATTGTTTATAATGTAGACCGCAGACTGCTGGAAGAAAGATGGCAGCAACCGGGCGACCGTACTTTCTATAAGGATATCAAGAGCAAAACGCGTACTGAACTGACATCCCGTATGGTCCAGGATGAGAATATCTTACAGTTGAAATCCCTGAGCTTTTCCTATACTTTCCCACGGGAATTAACCCGTAAATGGCTTATGGAAAGGTTGAAAGTAATGTTTCTGATGGAAGACGTATTTCGCTTGTCCAATGTGAAGCGTGAGCGCGGCTTGGATTATCCGTTTGCCCGGGCATTCAATTTCGGAGTACAGGTACAATTCTGATAAGTAGTTGTCTATCATTTAAAAGCAGAAAGTATGAAAATTATATCAAAATTGATAATAGCGGTCATTTTCTTTACGACTGCCGGTTGTAACGATTGGCTGGATGTGACTCCTCAGGCACAGATAAATGCCGATAAATTGTTTTCCACACCCGAGGGTTTTGAGAATGCTTTACTGGGAGTGTATACTTCAATGACCCAATCCACCTTATATGGCAAGAACATGACTTGGGGATTTATGGACGTATTGGCCCAATATTATAAAGTTTATTCGAATTCCAATCATACCTATTACGAAGCTGCCCGCTATAATTACGAATTCGGGAGTTCGAAGGATGCTATCCGTGAAATATGGCTCAACGCTTATAAAAGCATTGCGAATTGCAATATTATATTGGAATACCTGGAACAAAAAGGACCCGGTTTTTTCCAGGAAAACAGGTATGAGTTGATCAAAGCCGAAGCATTGGCTTTGCGGGCTTATCTTCATTTCGATATGCTCCGGGCTTTTACTCCGTCCTGGAACGATAACAAAGACGGTATGGGTATTCCTTATGCTGAAAGCTTTACGAAAAAGATCCATCCGCAATTGCCTACCCGGGAAGTGACCAAACGGATGCTGGCGGATCTGGATACGGCCCGCAATCTGCTTAAAGGATTCGATCCGGTGTTGGACGAGACATTTAAGGACATGTATTACCACTATTATCAGCCCATGGGAACAGTGCCGCAGATTACCGATTACAGGGCATATCATATGAATTATTTTGCTGTTACCGGATTGATGGCAAGGGTTTATCATTTTATGGGGGATCCGAATGCTTATACTTATGCGAAGGAAATCATCGATGCCGTCGAAGCAGGGTATTTTGAATTTACCTCCGAAGCAGAATTGAGTACTTCTGCCAAATACAAAAATGTTACGATGGAAAATGAAGTATTGTTCGCCCTGAATTTTCCGGGTGTGCATAATTTGTTTTATTCGAGTGATGCCGCCGGTAGTACGGGATTCGATCTCAATGATGTAAATTCTTTATTTCCCTTCCCGGATGATTTTAGAAAAAATCTGGTTGGGGAGCAATCTACGCGGGGAACCACGGTTTCTTATAAGTTTGCCGACATTAAATCGGATTATGGCGGAAAGATTCCTTTGATCCGGATGTCCGAGATGTACCTCATCGCTGCAGAGAGTTTTTATAATGTGAATAAAACGGAAGCCGTAGGATATCTGGAAACTTTACAAACCCAGAGAGGCGTTCCTCAGGATTTGTCTAATCTTTCTTATACGCAGTTGATTACCGTATTGACTGGGGAAGCAAGACGGGAGTTTGTCAGTGAAGGGCAAATGTTTTATTGGTATAAACGCCTGGGCTTGCCGGTTGACAGAGGATCGGGAAGCGTAACGCTGACCAAACAGAATTTTAGCCTTCCCATGCCCTCTGCCGAGATAGAATTCGGGGGTAGGGTCGAAGAATATTTGTATTAAGGGATTAAAACGGTCACCTTGTCGAAAATGGACTGAGATTGTCCCTTTAGTAAAAATCAGAATAATAAAAAAACGAAGGATTATGAAAATTTTTTGGATATTCGTTCTCGGACTTTGGGTAGGAATTTCTGCCTGTTCCGAAGATAAACTTTCCGGTTATGCTTCGGATAATTTTATCTATTTTAATAAACCGGCCACCGATAGTACTATTTTTTCATTTGCTTACGATAAGAGTAAGACCGAGGGGGAATTAAAACTCAAATTAAATATCGTATCCGGTATCGAGACTTACGATCGTCTGTTTCAGGTGCGTTTCCTGACTGATAAAAGTACAGCGGTGGAGGGGAAACATTTTAAGTTGGAGGAAAACGCTCAGGTAGTACTGGCTAATGATAGCGTCGCTTATCTCACACTGAAAGTGATGAAAGCCGATTTGAATAAAAATGCTGTAAAAGCCGTGTTCCAATTGGTTGAAACCACTGATTTTAAAGTGGGAATACCTTCAAACTCCATAGCCAGGGTGATCATTTCAGATCAACTAAGCCGTCCCGAATGGTGGGATTCCTGGCATGAGACGGATGGATTGGGGGCTTATTCCGATTTGAAATACCAGGCGTTGATAGAAGAAACCGGGGTCTATGATTTAACCCAGGACAAAGACGGTGGAAAGCTGACTTATTCTGAAGTACGGGTGATCGTATTGACATTCAAACGCGCTTTAGCATTGAACCCGCGTATGGATGTGGATGGTTCTGAGATGACGGTTGCTATGAAAGGTTAATAAAAAATGTTGCTATGAAAAAAAATATAGGTAATTTATTGCTTGTTCTGTTGGCAATATTTGCAACGGGATGCTATGAAGATAAAGGGAATTATGACTATGAGACCGTGCCGCTGGTTTCCGTGAGCGGTATAGAGAAAAGTTATGATTTTTACGTGGGGTCACAGGAAACGATTACCCCAACCGTGACCTGGACAAATGGCAAGCCGGATAAGGTTTCTTATGCTTGGAGAATAAACAATAAGGTGGTTTGCGAGGAAGAAAGTCTGAATTTTGTTGTGGGAGACCTTCCCGGGAAAGCCGGATTATATGCCGAGTTTACGATTACGAATGAGGATTTAGGGGTAGAGTATATCAACCGTTTTAACGTGTCGGTTTATTCCACGTATTATTCCGGATGGATGCTCTTGGCAGATAAAGGTGATGTTTCCGAGTTGTCCTATGTCCGGGATGATGGGGGACTTTA
>CAJKZL010000472.1 GCA_905204385.1 uncultured Odoribacter sp.
CAAATCGTAGAGCTTGCCGGACAGCAGGGCGAGATCAGGGAGATAAACGGTATTGCGATCCGGATGGATTCAGCAGGCATCCGCTATGCACACCGGACCGAAAAGGCAGGCGAACAGGAATTGGCAAACCGGATACGGATCCCCCGGGGAGGAGAATTTCGTCTGGTATTGTCCGACGGGACAAGGGTGTGGCTGAATGCGGATTCTGAACTGAAATATCCGGTCACTTTCGGAAAAGATAAACGGGAAGTGAGCATTAGCGGTGAAGCTTATTTCGAAGTATCGCGGGATACCGTCCGTCCCTTTATTGTCAGAGCGAAGTCCGGAAAGGTATGTGTATTGGGAACGGAGTTTAATGTCCGGGCCTATCGGGAAGAGAAACAGTTGGTGGCGACACTGGTACAGGGAAAAGTGGCCTGTAGTCTGCCTCAGGGTGAAAAAACGGTTATTCTTCAAGCGGACGAACAGGTGGTCATCGATAAAAACGGAATAGGACCGATCCGGAAAGTGAATCCCCGTTTATATGTGGGATGGAAAGACGGATTGTTTGTCTTTGAAAACGAACGTCTGGAAGAAATCCTCATTCAATTGTCCCGCTGGTATGATATCGAAGTTTCCTATACGGATATGCACCTGAAAGATTTACATTTCTCCGGCGATCTAAGCCGGTTCAAAGACATCGAAGTATTCCTCAAAATGTTTGAAAACAGTGCTGATATAGCCTTTTGTTTGAAAGGAAAAACATTGACGGTAAGCAGGAGATAAAAAGTAAACCGGAGACAGCGTCCAACTAATTTCCGGTTTACGATCGATTAATATTCACTATTAAACCCAACAAATTTATGAAAAAAAAATGGTTTATGCAGGCAGCTATGCGTAGCTACCGGCTAAAAAAAATGCTGACTGTTATGAAATTGAGTGTTTTTTTGATTTTACTGGGAACGTTGACCACTTTTGCCCGTGGGTATGCACAGGATAAAAATGTCAGTATCGATTTCACAAAAGCTTCATTTACAGACGTGATTAATGAAATCCGCCAACAGACAGGTTTGAAATTTCTCTACAATCTGGAGAAAGTGAGCCATAAAGAGGTGGCTAACCTGAAATTGGAAAATGTATCGGCCGAAGAGGCGGTCAGGACAGTCCTGGAAATGTTCGGATTTACCTACTCTGTCATTGAAGATGTAGTAGTGATAAACGAGGGAACGGCCCCTCAGCAGAAAGCGGAGACAATACAAGGACAGGTGAAGGATAAAAGCGGAAATCCTCTACCGGGAGTTTCTGTTTTTATCAAGGGAACGACGACGGGGGTATCTTCCGATGCCGACGGAAAGTTTAAATTTGAAATACCGTCGCTTGAGCAGATCACTCTCCGCTTTACATTCGTAGGAATGAAATCCAAAGAAGTGAAATATACCGGTCAGAAATCCCTTCTCATTGTTCTGGAAGAAGATGTGGCAGAGATGGAGGAAGTGGTGGTGACCGGTTTTTTTAATAAATCCAAAAGCAGTTTTACCGGAGCCGCCAAAATGATCGGCAAGGATGAGCTACGCCAGGCTTCCAATCAGAATTTACTGACTACAATATCCATGATCGATCCTTCGTTTAAATTGATGGAAAACAATCTGATGGGTTCGGATCCCAATACTCTGCCCGATTTTACCATCCGCGGAGGGGTCAGTTTCGACGATATGAAAAGCGATACCAAGGGAAATCCCAATATGCCCTTGTTTGTACTCGATGGGTTTGTAGTGGATGTGCAGCAAGTATACGACCTGGACCCGAACCGGGTGGAAGCCATTACCATTCTGAAAGATGCAACAGCTACCGCCCTCTACGGTTCCCGGGCTGCCAACGGTGTAGTAGTCGTAGAAACCATAAAACCTCAGAAAGGAAAACTGAGATTGACCTACACCGGTGACCTGAACCTGGAGGTTCCGGATATAACCGATTATAACCTATTGAATGCCAAAGAAAAATTGGAGTATGAGAAGGTCGCCGGCCTATTCGATGAAATCGGATTGCCCTGGTATGACGAAGGAAAACGGAACCTGTATAATGAACGCCTCAAACTGGTAAGACAGGGGTATGATACCGATTGGCTGAACAAGCCTCTGAATAAATTGGGGGTCGGACACAAACATTCGGTATTGATGGAAGGAGGAGATGATCATTTTACCTATGCTCTGGCAATGAATTATGAGGATAAGTCGGGAGTCATGAAGGAATCCGGTCGTAAGCGACTGGCCATCAGCTCTAAGCTTCAATACCGTTATAAAAGGCTGAACTTTAAAAACGACCTGAGTTATCAAAGGGTAAAAGCCATCAACTCGCCTTACGGTTCTTTTTCTGCTTACGTGAAGATGAACCCTTATTACGCATACCAGGATGAAAATGGAAATATCAAGCGAACTCTGGGCTACTACACGAATGCCTACGGGGAGCCTTCCGAAACAATAGCCAATCCCCTTTACAACGCCCATTTGAAAAACATCGATGAGAATGTGACCGAACGGATTACCAATAATTTCCAGTTCGACTGGGAGATGCTGAAAGGTATGAAACTGAAAGTTCAGTTCGCCATTTCTAAAGAGAACGGACGGACCGATTTGTATAAATCGGACAAACATACGGACTATGATCAGTATGCCGGGGATGATATCTTCCGGAAAGGGGAGTACACCAAGACCAATTCAGAAGCGCTGAATTATTCGTTGAACGGGGTATATTCCTATTACAAAACTTTCGGTGACCATCTGATTTCTTTCAATGCCGGAGTAGACATCGTAGAGGATGAGAGTGAATACCTGACATACCGGGTGGAAGGGGTCTCCGAGGCCAAAGCCAACCCTTCCCTGGCATTGCAATTCCCGGATGGCTCTATACCCTCAGGAGATGATGTGACAAAGAGAAGTATCGGTTTCTTCGGGAGTTTGAATTACTCCTGGCAGAATCGTTTTTTGCTGGACGGTTCTTACCGGACAGATGCTTCTTCTATCTATGGCAAGAATGCCCGTTGGGGAGGATTCTGGTCTGTCGGGTTAGGCTGGAACATACATCGCGAAAAGTTTATGGAAGAATGTCGGTTTATCGATTTGCTGAAACTGAGAGCTTCGACAGGGATCGTAGGCGGGCAGACTTTCGATGCTTATGAATCGATGCGGACCTATCGCCTGATGACGGCACAGCGGTATGAGGATTGGACGGGTGTACATCTGGCCGGTATCGACAATCCGGACCTGAAATGGCAAAAATACCATAAAACGAATATCGGGTTGGACTTCGAGTTGTTCCATT
>CAJKZL010000473.1 GCA_905204385.1 uncultured Odoribacter sp.
CGGCTGACCATTTTTTACAAAATTCTATCGATATCAAGGGAGTGCATTTAAATTTTGAAGAGGTAGATTTGCAGAAAATCATCGGGGAACAAATTGCTATGGTGAAGGCTGAGCAGGAAGGGAAGAAAAAAGTGGAGATTACTACCTCTTTTCAGCTTTCTGACCCGATCATCAAGGCCGATGCTCTCCATTTATCCCAGGTGATAGGGAATTTACTCGAAAATGCTGTAAAATATTCGGACACCGAGGTCAACATTCGGATTAGCTGCCGGTCACAAGGACGCTTTGTGCGAATAATGATAGAGGACAAGGGACAAGGAATAAAGAAAGAGGAAATAAAGCATATTTTTGATAGAAATTATCGGACTCGCGCCCGTAAAAATAGCAAGATACACGGTTTCGGTATCGGCTTAAGTTATGTGAAAATGATTGTCAAAGCCCATAAGGGCACTGTACAAGTTGAAAGCGAGCCGGAAAAAGGTACGACGTTTATCATTAAATTGAAATATGGCAGGAAAAATTAAACTTTTATATGCCGAAGATTCCGAAGAATGGGCAGAGATGGTGAAACAAATTCTCGAACCTGAAGATTTTGAAGTAGAGATTGCCCGGGATGGCGAAGAAGCCTGGCAAAAATTCCAGGCCAATCCTCCCGATATGGTGTTATTGGATATCGATATGCCAAAACGGAACGGCTGGGAGTTGGTGGAAGAATTTAAAAAGGAAAAAGAATGGATTTCGGTAGTGTTGTATTCTAGTTTTTATGATCTGGAAAAAATAAGTGAAGCTTTTGGATTAGGGGCTGAAGATTTTTTATCGAAGGGATGCAGTGCGGAAGAACTAGCAGAACGATTAAAAGCTTATTATAAGCGGGCTATGGCCAATAAGCAGAAAGCGGAACTTTTCAGAATCTCCGAAAAAATCGTTTTTAATGCATCGTCTAATGTATTGGAAATAGAAGGACGTAAGGAAATTCTTAAGAAAAATGAATCTCGATTGTTGTATCTCTTGTGCTTAAAACTGAATCAGGAAGCAGACAGAGAGTATTTGTGCGAAGGCATTTGGGGAAAAGGGATGTATAGTGAAGCGAAATGCAATGCTTTGAAGATTCATGTTACGAATCTCCGAAAATATTTATCTGTAGATCCTTCGGTTAAGATTACCAACAAGCGCTGGGGTGGTTACTGCCTGATCGATTCGGATAAAAGTTAGCCTATTGGCGCCTGTTAGAGTACTTCAACGGTAATCTTTATTACCGACTATTTTGCGGTCTTATCATAGCTCCGTTATATCCGCTAACCGATTCTAAGATGGGGGATCTCTATCCGTCAAGAAGTGGAGATATCCCTCATCACAATATAAACTTTATTCATCGAACCTTTTATCCTCAGCATTGACATCGCCATCTATTTCCCTGCGTTTCAAATCTTTTCCTCCCTGGAAGTTAAAGGATAAAGTCACCTGGAAGCCCTGCCAGGTCCTTGCATCCTTCGTATAGCGGATATTCTCATTATAATAAGTGGTTATTCTCTTGCGGGAAGAATTAAAAATATCCGTTCCGCGTAGCGTAAGATAAAGCGGATATTTTTCCGTGCAGCGATAACGAATACCGAGGTTAGCATGCGCAAAACCCTTTATATCCGTCTGAAAATTTTTATTATAGGCGCTATAACGTACATTTCCAAAGACTTTCATGCGATAATTATTCGTTAGCCAATAATCAAAATTCAACGCACCTTCCAGGCCGGTATTTCTATTCCGCGGCACTACAAAGTCGTTCCGGAAATTTCGGTATTTACCGAAATACCAGGCTCCGTTCATGGAAAGCCTTAACCGGTCCTCGATGAAACTCAGCGAATAATAAAGATTGACATGCGCCTGCCATTCATCAAAGCAATTCTGATAAGAACTTTCGGTCACTTCATTGCCTTTATCGGTCAACACCGTTGTATACAGATCCTTCGTATATTGCCAACCGGTGGATATACTGAGCTTGCGATGCAGATTGTTCGAACATTCCAGCTGAAAGGATTTTGAAGGTTTCAGCAAAGGATTTCCCTTATAATAAAACTTATCGCTCACATAAGTGACCTGTGGGGTCAAAGCATTGTAATTAGGACGCCCCATTCCGCTGTTCAAAGCCAAAGAGGTATTATATTTATCGCTGATATTCAGATTGATCCCCATCGAAGGTAGCCAGTTCCAATACTGATTGCTGCCTTTCAGGTTTACTGTAGCCAATTGTAAAGTGTATTTTGTGTATTCCGCACGGATTCCCACAACGAAGCTTCCTTTTTTAGACCATTCATACATCAAAGAAAGATATCCTACACCTACTTTCTCCCGGTAATCGAAGTATTCAGTCTGACGGACAGAAGTCGCCGGCTCGTATCGGATGTCGTTGGTTGTCTTTGCCAGATTGGCATTTCCGCCTAATCCGATAAACAGCTTTTTATTATAAAAATGTTTACCGGTGTTGAGTTTAAACACATGCTGTCTGCCCGTTAAATGATAGAAATAAGCATAATAATCTGCAAGAGTGTCTGCATATTCATTTTGATAATCCGCACGATCATCTTCATAGCTCCCGATATATCCATACGAAGCTTTCAGCTCGAAAGGCAGACTTTCACTGGATTCATATTGTATGTTTCCTGTCGGGTTAATGCGTTTCTCATGATTATTCCGGAAGTAATTATTTCGGATATATTTCTTTGCATATTCTTCGGTAAAGAAGTCCGGAGCTTCTTTTTTACTGAACAAATAGAAGTTTGCATTAATCCGGTTGCCGTTCTTTACATCCCAGGAAAGGTTTAAATTAGTGATCGTAGCCCACTCATTCTTTCCTTCGATGCGCTGCTTACGGACCAAAGAGGTTTGTGTAGCTCCGTACCATGTGCTATCGGAAATATCGCGGCGGCCTTTATTATCTTCTCCATGCAGCATGAGATTCAGGTAGAAATTTTTCTTCATAAGCATGACGAAGAAATTCCCTTCGGATTCTCCCGGCAAGCCTACTTTCCGGTAAGTCCCGTAGCTTCCGTCGATATTTCCCATAAAACCATCGATATACTTCTTTTTGGTTTTTATATCGATGATGGCATGATCGGACGGGCCGTCATGTTCAGCTCTTTTCGTCGGCGTAAGAACGATCTGATCGAGCAGATGGGACGGAAGTGATTTCAATAACTCGAAAGTCACGGGCTGCGGAACACCATTCAATTGCAATTCTACATCTTTTCCATTTAATTTAATTTGTTTATTCTCTTCATTAATCGATATTCCCGGTAACTTT
>CAJKZL010000474.1 GCA_905204385.1 uncultured Odoribacter sp.
CGATCCAATTGCAATTCCATATTACCGGTACCTTTAAATTCTTCGAAAATCACATCGTCCATCTTCGAGCCGGTCTCGGTCAAAGCCGTAGCTAAAATAGTCAGCGATCCACCGCCCTCAATATTCCGGGCAGCTCCGAAGAAGCGTTTCGGTTTATGCAAAGCGTTGGCATCTACACCACCGGAAAGAACTTTACCGGAAGCGGGCGATACCGTATTGTAAGCACGTGCCAAACGGGTGATAGAATCCAGCAGGATCACCACATCATGTCCGCATTCCACCATTCTTTTGGCTTTTTCCAAAACGATATTGGCCACCAAGACGTGTCTTTCTGCCGGTTCGTCGAAAGTAGAAGAAATGACTTCGGCTCTTACGCTCCGTGCCATGTCTGTTACTTCCTCAGGACGTTCATCGATCAACAGGATGATCAGATAAACTTCGGGGTGATTCGCAGCGATCGCGTTGGCAATCTCTTTCAGCAATACGGTTTTACCGGTTTTAGGCTGAGCGACGATCAGACCGCGCTGTCCTTTACCGATCGGAGCGAACATATCTACAACTCGGGTAGAAATGGTAGCTTTTCCATTACCGGTAATATTGAATTTCTCATTCGGAAACAGAGGAGTCAGGTGATCGAAAGGAATACGATCCCGGACTGCATCGGGAGTTTTCCCGTTTATTTTTTCCACCTTGATCAAAGGAAAATACTTCTCTCCTTCTTTCGGCGGCCGTACCGTTCCTTCTACGGTATCTCCGGTTTGCAAACCGAACAACTTGATCTGGCTTTGCGAAACATAGATATCATCGGGAGAGTTAAGGTAATTGTAATCCGAGGAACGCAAAAAGCCATATCCATCGGGCATAATTTCCAATACACCCGAATTCAGAATAATACCTTCGAATTCATAATATTTATCGCGCTTATCGAACCGCATCCGGTTCGGATTAGTATTTCCGTTTCCATTTCCAATCGCAGGTTCCTGACGGTTTTCCTCATACCGGTTTTCCTGTACTTCTACTAATTCCGGTTGTATCGTATCGTTTTCGCGTTCACCTTGGTAATCGTAATTTTCTTTATCGAATTCTTCTTCGATCACATCTCCGAAATCCAGATCTTTTTCTATGATATCCTCATGTACAAAACGATTAGCCCGCTCTTTTGGGGGATTATTCTGAGGCTTCCGGGCAAATTCTTTACGTCCTCCGCTCCATTTTTCTTCGCGGTTATTTTGATTCTGCCGGAAATCTTCGCGGCGGCGTTCTTCTTTTTTAGGTTCTTCCTGTTTTAGAGTTTCCTTTTTTACTTCTTCACGCAGCGGTTTCTCGTTCTTTATCTCTTCGCTTTTCACCTCTTCCTTCTTTACTTCTCCTTTTTTCTTCTCTTCGCGACGGGCGAATTTTTGTACCACACCTTTAGAGTCACCTCCTTTCTCTACTCCGTGACGTACTACCCGGATTCTCGGTTTTTTCTCTCTTTTTTCAACCGGAGCAGCGGCTTCGGGAGCAGCAGGCTCTACAACAGGTTCAGACTGAGCAGCCACTAAAGCCTGCTGATCCAATATTTTATAGATTAGTTCTTGTTTTTTATAAGACTCTACTCTTTTGATATTTAACGTTTTAGCAATCTGCCGCAAATCTGCCAGCAATTTGTCTTTTAGTTCCAGAATGTCATACATAGAAATGATGCTATGGATTTTATTGATTTGTAAGTATAATCATCCGCACAGAGTCGGATGGAATTGAAATATATTGCAAAAATAGAAATAAAATCAATATCTCCCAAAAATTATTTCATAAACTTTAGCATGGAGTATAGCAATTGAATCACGATCTCTTATTCGTAATGAACAAAAATAGTTCTAAAATAACCATAAGCTTAGAAAAATCCGGGAGGAATCATTAAATTTGTGCGATAAATAAATTAAAAAATGGAAAGATTATTGATTTTTGGTTTGGGTGGACAAGAAATTCTTTTTATTGCGTTGATTGTGTTGTTACTTTTCGGAGGCCGGAAAATACCTGAATTGATGAAAGGTTTGGGGAAAGGAGTAAAAAGTTTCAAAGACGGCATGAATGGCGTTGAAAATGATTTGAATCCCGATAATAACGATAAAAAGTAATTCTCAACTTTAAAAAGCATGCAGGAAGCAAATGAGAAAGAGATGACTTTCTGGGATCATTTGGATGAACTCAGAAAGGTATTTTTTCGTATTGCCATAGCCGTTATCCTTTTGGCTTGTATAGCTTTTCTGAATAAAGAATTACTTTTCGATATCGTCCTGGCTCCACAGCGGTCGGATTTTATTCTCTATCGTTTTTTCAACCGACTGGCGGCCGATTTTTCCATGCCTTCCCTGCAAGTAGAAGACTTTCATGTAGAGCTGATCAATATCCAGTTGACCTCACAATTCATGATTCATATGAGCACTGCGTTTTATGCCGGTTTGTTGCTCGCTTCTCCTTACATCATTTATTTGTTGTTCGGTTTTATCAGTCCGGCCCTACATGAAGCCGAACGTAAAACCTGCCTGAAAATTATGATTCCGGGGTTTTTCCTATTTATTACCGGCATCTTACTCAATTATTTCGTGATCTTTCCGCTTTCTTTCCGTTTTTTGGCAACCTATCAGGTCTGTGAACTTGTAGTCTATAAAATATCGATCTCTTCCTACATCAGCAGTTTTACCATGCTCTCGTTATTGCTGGGAGCAGCTTTTGAAATCCCTATTATCGCTTATTTTTTGTCTAAATTAGGACTGATCACCGCTCCCATGCTGAAACAATACCGGAAATATGCTTTAGTGGGTATCCTGGTCATAGCAGCGATCATCACCCCAACTTCGGATGTCTTCACTTTATTACTGGTCTCTATACCTCTCTATTTCCTATATGAACTCAGTATTCAAGTGGTAGGCAGAAGCCGGAAGAAAAAATAGAGAGCGGCAGACTCCTCCTGTAAATAAAAAGTCCTGAAGAATCTTCAATTCTCCAGGACTTTTAGTTAAAAGCCATTCAATAATATTCAACTTATTTCTTAGCTACTTTAATTCCATAAGAACAGAATAACAGGTAAGCAGTACAAATAGCGATAATAATAACTGAACCACCTTGTCCGCCGACAGCATCGGCACAGATCCCCATCAATGGAGGAGCGATAGCACCACCGGCAACCCCCGTAATCATCAAACCGGAAATTTCGTTCGCTTTTTCGGGACGTGCCTGAATAGCCATAGAATAAACCACGGCGAAGATACTGGAAGCCGCGAAAGCGATAATACAAACCAAAGTAAGAATT
>CAJKZL010000475.1 GCA_905204385.1 uncultured Odoribacter sp.
GGGGGGGGGGGGGGAGGAGAAGGGGAAAAAGGGAGAGAGAAAGAAAAAAAGGAAAGAGAGGAAAACACGAACACGGAGGAGAAAGAAAAGAAGGCATGGACCGTGAAGAATGACCCGCGTGTGACGGGATTTGGAAAATTCATGCGCCATACCAGCATTGATGAGCTTCCACAGCTCTTTAACATCTTAAAAGGAGATATGAGCCTGGTCGGACCGCGGCCGGAGCGACCTTTCTTTGTGGAAAAATTCCGGGAGGAAATCCCGCGTTATATGGTAAAACATCAGGTGCGTCCCGGTCTTACGGGGTGGGCACAGGTGAATGGATATCGGGGAGACACTTCCATCCGAAAGCGTATTGACTGTGATCTGTATTATATTGAAAACTGGACGCTGGGACTTGATTTTAAAATTCTGTTCCTGACCTTTTTCAAAGGATTTGTGAATAAAAACGCTTACTAAAAGATAAGGGGAAAAGAGATGTCGAAGAAGAATTACAAAAAGAGCAGAAAATACAAAAAAATGCGCCGCAGAAAAATAATTTTCGGAATTGAAATCACCGTTCTGCTGATTCTTTCCGGAATTCTGTTCGTCTACGCATGGATCAACCGTTCGATGGATAAGATGAATCAGGATACGCTGGACAGCTCCCAGATTCAGATCAACAGTGAAGTAAAGGCAAATACCGATCTCTCACAGATGTCCGGTACACAGGTCATCGCGCTGGTCGGCGTGGATGCCAGAGGTGTGAAAGGCTCCGAGCTGGCAGAAAGCATGAACAGTGACACGATTATTCTCTGTTGTATTGATCACGACAAGCAGGAAATCCGTATGGTGTCGATTATGCGTGACACCTGGATGAATATGGCGAAATATACCGATGAATATTATGAGTTTGACAAAGCCAATTCCGCATACAACCGCGGCGGCCCGGAGAGTATGCTCTCCATGCTGAATACAAACCTTGACTTTGCACTGACCGATTACGTTACCGTAAACTTCAAGGCACTCGCCGATGCGATTGATGTCCTGGGCGGTCTCGACATCGAGATGACAAATGCAGAGTGTGTTCATGCAAACAACTACAACAGAGAGGTATCGGAAGCACAGGGCGTAGAGTATGAAGCTATTCCGTATGATGAGGACCTTGGGGATGATTACAGCGAAGTACGTCATGTCAGCGGTGCGCTTGCTACCTCCTATGCGCGGATCCGTTATGGCGGCGGTGATGATGCAAAACGTACCAGCCGTCAGCGAATTGTTATCAATCTTATGGTACAGAAGCTGAAACAGAATCCGACCAAGATTCCGGAAATTCTGGACAAGGTGATGGGAAATGTCAGCACCAGTCTTACCAAGAATGAAATCCTGGAACTTGGTATGCATGCGGTAACGTATACGATGGGAACCTCCTATGCCTATCCGTTCCAGCTCTGCTATGGTGAAAATGTAGTGAATGCCCTTGGTGAGGATGTTGTAATTCCGGTTACGCTGGAGTTCAATGTAAGAGAGCTGCATGAATATCTGTATCCGGGTCTTTCGTATGAACCGTCTGCGGCTGTTACAGAGTACAGCGACTACATTGCAAGAAAGAGCGGTTACGATGAAGATATGATCGGCTATGTGCTGAACCAGGGGCCTGGTGCAGAGGCAGATTCGGTGATCGCAGGCGACTAAATACGAGGGAGAAAACCAGACATGAAATTCTATACCGTTGATGTTATGATACCAACGTATAAACCAGGGCAGGAGTTCGCAGAGCTTCTGCCCCGCCTTTTGGAACAGACTTACCCGATCCGGTCGATCCGGGTTGTATACACAGGGAAAAAGTTCTGGAACCCGGCGTGGGAGCAGTTATCGGATAAAATTATGGTAGAGCATATCCGGCCAAGCGAATTTGACCACGGCGGAACGAGAAGGGCGATGGCAGAAAGTTCGGATGCGGATCTTCTGCTTTTTATGACCCAGGATGCCATGCCGTACGACAATGCGTGCGTGGAACATCTGGTGGAAAAATTTTCACTGCCGCATGTGAAGGCGGCCTATGCGCGGCAGCTTCCGCGGGATGACTGCCGTACACTGGAACGGTTTACGAGAGGCTTTAACTATCCGGAGGAGAGTGATATCAAGGATGCCGGTGATCTGCCAAAACTTGGTGTTAAGACTTTTTTCTGCTCCAATGTCTGTGCAATGTATGACCGCAGGACATATGAAGAGCTGGGTGGATTTGTAGAAAGCACCTTGTTTAACGAAGATATGATCTATGCCGGGCATCTTGTGCAGGCGGGCTATGCGATTGCCTATGCGGCAGATGCGAAGGTGGTACATTCCCACAATTACGGCTGCATGGCACAGCTTCACCGCAATTTCGACCTCGGTGTATCCCAGGCACAGCATCCGGAGATCTTTGATGCGTATCCGTCTGAGGGTGAGGGAATCCGTATGGTGAAAAAATCGGCATCCTACGTCTGCAAAATTCATAAGCCGTGGCTGCTCGTCACGTTATTTTTTCAAAGCGGATTCAAATATGTGGGATACTTCCTCGGAAAACGATACAAAAGCCTTCCGGACGGTGTGATCCGCTGGTGTACCTCAAACAAAACGTGGTGGGAATATCACGGAAAGATAAGAAAAAAACGAAATAGAAGATAAGTGAAAGTAAAAAACAAAAATAAAAAGATTTTTAAAAGAAAAATGTTTTATGAAAATATAGGAATTTATATATGCAGTCAAAGTGCAGTCACAAAGTTTTAATACATTGATATTACTGGATTTTGAGAATGTGTAAAGAGTCGCCTCGACCATACGATAGCAATTTTGAGGAAACTCAAGAAAATTGCAAAAGTCTGAAAGAGTATTAATCAAAGGAATTTGGTTAATACTCTTTTTCTATGTAGTTCTCAAAAATTCTATAAAAAGTTTTAAAATAGTTCTAAAATCTATGTTTTAAAAAAATTTTAAATAAATAAAAAATGTTTTAAAAAGTTCTAAAAAACTTAGCAGAACTTAAAAATGCTCTTTCATCTTAGAAAGGAACAAAGATGAAAGAAATAGATTACTATAAAAATAATGAAATATTAGAAAATAATTATTATCAAATACCACAAGAATTATTTATAAATAAACTATATAAAGAAAAATTAAATTCCGATAGTAAAATATTATATGCTTTTTTATTAGACAGATTATCTCTATCACAAAAGAATCATTGGTTTGATGAATTAAATAGAGTATATTTAATATTTACAAGAGAAGAAGTACAAGATAAACTTTGTTTATCTGAAAAGACAGTTAC
>CAJKZL010000476.1 GCA_905204385.1 uncultured Odoribacter sp.
TATACCCGAGTTGGAAGAGATAAAGTCTTATGTGGAGTCGAAGAACGGGCGCGAGGCGGCTGATGGTTTGCCAATATGCCTGATAACCGGGAGCAGGGGGAATTCGGTGGTTTGCACTTCGTCGACCATGATAGCGGGAAGCCAGTCGACAGCAAAGCTTGTATCATTCCAAAAAGGGTATGGGTATGACTCGTATTATAAGGAGCAATGCGGGAACGCCCCTATGAGCACCGAGGCGGAAGCGGCATATACAACGGCGCTAAAAACGCTACATGAAAAAAATTCGAGAAACAAATTTTTGCTTGGCAATAGAACGTTTGTATTTTGGGCGTCAAATACGAAAGAATCGTCAAGGGAGGTCGAGTCGAGCTTTTTTGATTTTATAGGGAGCCAGAAACAAGACAATCCCAATGCCGGGTTGGAGCGGATAAAGAATGTGCTATCCGCGGTTTGGTCTGGTGAAAGCCCGAGTGCGTCGGATGATAGGTTTTACGTTTTAGGGCTTGCTCCGAATGCGGCGCGAATAGCAGTAGTATATTGGAATGAATGCTCCGTGAGAGATTTTGCGGGCAGTTTATTAAAGCACTTTGAGGATATGGATATTATCCGTTATAATAGGGATACTAGTCCATATTTCGGTCTTTATAATATATTGTCTGCTGTTGCGTTGGGAGGGAAGTCGAGCGAAGTGCAGCAAAACCTTCCGGAGGCCTTGCTGAAGAGCGTGTTGCAGGCGACTGCGTATCCTTTTCCGCTGTATACTGCATGCCTGCGCCGCATAAACGCCGAGCTTTCAGAGAAGACATGTTTTTCAGCCACGCGAATGGCGATAATAAAAGCTTTTTTAAACAGACAAAATACAAATCACAAAAAGATAGAAGTTATGTTAGATAAAGAAAACAAAAATATAGGCTACCTATGTGGTAGGCTTTTTGCGGTTCTTGTAAAAATACAGGAAGACGCCAGTGGGATAAATACAATAGCGGAGAGATACATGAGCGCAGCCTCGTCAAGTCCCGCGACGGTATTTAGTACAATTCTCAATCTTTCAATCCATCATAGTGATAATTTGAAGAGTGAAGGTGCAAAGATATTCTATGAGAAATTGAAGCAGGAGATTATAGGGAATTTGCCTCCGGAAGGATTTCCGGCGCATTTAGATCTGCAAGATCAGGGGAGATTTTTTGTAGGGTACTATCAGCAGAGGCAAGATTTCTTTGCCAGCATATAAAGCGCAAGCAGAATTTTAATAAAAAAAGAATTAAAGGAAACAACTATGGAAAGCATAAAAAACAGAATAGACTTCATCTATATATTCGACGTTCAAGACGGTAACCCGAACGGAGATCCCGATGCCGGGAACTTGCCGCGTGTTGACGCTGAAACCGGGCAGGGGCTTGTGACAGATGTATGTATAAAACGCAAGATTAGAAACTATGTGCAGTTATCGAGAGGGAGCGAGAATGGCTACGATATTTTCATAAAAGAGAAGGCAATACTGAATAATCTAATAGATGCGGCGTTTGATACAGAAGATGTAAAATCCAAGGAAAAAGATGCTGATAAAACTGCTGCTGCGAGAAATGTAATGTGTGAAAAGTATTACGATGTCCGCACATTTGGTGCAGTTATGTCTACTGGAAAGAATGCAGGGCAAGTCAGGGGGCCCGTCCAGATTACATTTGCGCGTTCCATAGATCCGGTAATTACCCAAGAACATTCCATTACCCGTGTTGCTGTTGCGACAGAGAAGGAGGCAGAAAAGATGAAGGGTGAAAACCATACTATGGGGCGCAAATCAACGGTGCATTATGGTTTATATCTATGCAAAGGATTTATAAGTGCGAGCCTTGCTGGGCAAACAGGATTTTCAGATGAGGATTTAAAGCTGCTGTGGGAGGCGCTTAAAAATATGTTCGATTCGGATCATTCTGCGGCGCGTGGGATGATGAGTGCGCGCAAGTTGATTCTATTTAAGCATAATTCTGAACTGGGTTGCGCTCCTGCATCGGAACTTTTTGATCTTGTGAAAATCACCAAAAATACAGACGGGCCTGTGCGTAGTTTTTCCGACTATGACATTGAGATCGACAAAGGGAAGTGCCCTGCTGGCGTAGAAATAGAGGAAATTTTATAAATTGGAATATTCCGAAGACGACATGCTAATGCTGTCGGGGATACAGCACTATGTGTTTTGTCCCCGGCAGTGGGCATTGATTCATATAGAGCAGCAGTGGGCAGAGAATCGTCTGACTGCAGAGGGTCATTTTTTGCATGCACGAGTTGATGATCCAACGCGGCGAGTTTTAAATAATAATAAGCTAACGTTGCGCTCAGTGCATGTAGCGTCGCGAAGGCTAGGTTTGTACGGCGTGTGCGATGCATTGGAGCTTATTCCTTGCGAAGGAGAAAGGAATTATATAGAACACGAGAAATATGCAGGTCGGTATATTCCGCATCCTGTGGAATACAAGAGGGGGAGGTCAAAGAGCACAGAATGTGACATAGCGCAACTAGTGGCGCAGGTTATGTGTTTGGAGGAGATGCATGGTATTGAGATATCGCATGCATCGCTTTTTTATTGGGAGGTTAGGAGGCGTGAGGAAGTAGAAATTACCGACGAGTTGCGCGTGCGTACAGAAATGTACGCGCAGGGAATGCATAAATTATATTCATTAAGAAAAACTCCAGAGGCGCATTTTGCGTCGAGGTGCAAGCGATGTTCGCTTTACGATATATGTTTACCCGAAAAGAGAGGTAGCGTGGAAGGCTATTTAAAGGAAGTTTTGGAATGAGGAAGTTATTAAATACACTCTATGTGACGAGGGCAGAAACGTATCTTAGGCGTGAAGGAATGGATGTAGTTGTATCTGTGGAGCAGAAAGATATTTTTAGGATACCGATAATAAATTTGGATGGGATAGTGGCTTTTGGGTATATGGGGGTGAGCCCTGGGCTAATGAAGCTATGCGTGGATAATAATGTATTGCTTACATTTATGTCACCAAGTGGGCAATATATTTCCCGTTTGCAAGGGGCGAGCAGGGGCAATGTACTTTTGCGCAAGAGGCAGTATAGAATGAGTGATGACAAGGAATTTTGTTTAAGTTTGGCGCGGATAATTATAGCAGGTAAGATACAGAATAGCCGCAATATATTGAGGAGGGCGATAAGGGATAATGGGGAAAATTTGCGTTTGGAGCAGGCGTCGGAATTTTTGAATCGCAGCGCGAAAAATGCATTGAAAGTATCAACGCGCGAAGAATTGTTGGGAGTTGAGGGAGATGCTG
>CAJKZL010000477.1 GCA_905204385.1 uncultured Odoribacter sp.
TGATCGAATATTAACATGTACAGGCGGTACCTTAGATGATGGACTACCCTTCGGGAGAACAACTGAGGCGGTGGAAAGGCGAGATCGAGGAGAGCGAACTGATGCAGACGATCGATCGTTTGCTGGTTTAAGGGGAAACGGGGAAAGACCCCGTTTCTTATCTTTGCCGGAACAGAGCATGAAGGCCGGGCTATTTCACCCGTCCTCCTTGCCGCCATGCTTTGTGGTAGTATTTTTCCCTGAGATTGTTGACCATAACGCCTTTGGAAGTGGAAGCATGGATAAAGTAGCCGTTTTTGAGGAATATGCCTACGTGGTTGACCTCTTTCCTTTTTTTCTTCGCGGTATTGAAAAAGACCAGGTCGCCGGTTTTCAATTTGCCTTTTCCGATTTTGCGGCAGTTTTCTTTGGCGATTCGAGAAGTGGTGCGTTCCAGTTGTTTGTGATAGGTTTGTTTATAGATTTGTACTACCAGTCCCGAGCAATCCACTCCTTTAAGGGTATTTCCTCCCGAACGGTAAGGAACGCCCAGCCATCGAGCCGCTTCGTTGTAAAGACGGAGGTCGTCTTTTTTGTGAATGGGAAAGCCGAACTGCTGCGACAACAGCTCGGTTTGCCGGCGCGTCAACTGGCGATTGCTATTACAGGAAGTCAACGATAGCCCTGCCAGGAAGATCAGGAGAATAAACAGTTGTCTCATCCGTTTTTTTGTATCATATAGTCGTCGATGCCCAATTTTTGATAGGTATTGCGGAGTTCTTCGTCATTGTCCGAGATCATCAGCAGTTTGTCGCCTGTATTGAGGCGGGTTTTTCCCCTGGGGACGAAAAATTGATTGTCGCGCTTCACCATGACGACCAGAGTATTGTCCGGTAGAGTCAGGTCCATCAGATGGTTTCCGTTTTCCAGTACAGCCGGGGATACTTCGATTTCTGACATGGCCGATTTGATTTCTTCCGGTAATTCCATGCCGAAATCGTTGTTTTGTTTCTTTTCTTTTTCGGACAATCCTAGCAGATTGGCCATATAACTAACGGTGGTGCCTTGGATGATGAGGGAGATGATAGTGATAAAGAACACTACGTTGAAGATGAGAGATGCATAGGGGATCTTGGCAATCAGCGGATAGGTGGCGAAGATAATCGGTACGGCGCCCCGGAGCCCCACCCAGGAAACATAGAGTTTGGCTTTTTTCGACATTTTGCGGAAGGGTGCCAGACAGAGGAAAACGCTGACGGGACGGGCCAGCAATATCATAAATACTCCGATTAACAGTCCTAATCCCGCGATAGGTAAAAGTTCGCGGGGATTGACAAGCAGGCCTAAAGTGAGGAACATGACGATCTGAAACAACCAGGTGAATCCGTCGAAAAAGGTCATGGTGCTCTTTTTGTGCTGTATTTTATGGTTGCCGACGACTAATCCGGCTATGTAAACGGCCAGGTAGCCGTTTCCCTTCACCAGTTCGGTAATGGAGAAAATGAAGAATACGAAGGCCAGCAATAGGATGGGGTAGAGCGATTGATTATCTACATTGAGGCGGTTCATCATCCAGGTGGCCACCCGCCCCAGCAGGTAGCCCGCCAGAGCGCCGACGATCATCTGAATTGCGAAAAGCCCGAAGGAATACCATAAATTGACGTCCTCGACGGGCGTTTGAATAATTTGTATCAACAATATGGTGAGCATATAGGCCATAGGGTCGTTACTACCGCTTTCCAGTTCGAGCATGGGACGCAATTGTTCTTTGAGACCCTGTTTTTTGCTGCGGAGTATGGAGAAGACCGATGCCGAATCGGTAGACGACATCACCGCTGCCATTAATAAGGATTCTGTAAATGTCAAAGTAGAGAAATGGGTAAACATGCCGGTGACCCAATAAATAAACGACCCGGTGATAAGAGTGGTGAGCATAACTCCGAGAGTAGCCAAAATGATTCCCTGGCCCAGTATAGGTTTGATTTCCGTGTATTTGGTATCCATACCTCCCGAAAACAGAATGATGCTTAAGGCGATCACTCCGATGAACTGGGCTCCCTGGGGGTTATTGAACTGTATGCCCAAACCGTCGCTGCCAAAGAGCATGCCTACTCCCAGGAAAAGCAATAATACGGGGACTCCGAAACGAAAGCCGGCTTTACCGGCAATGATACTGAAAAATAAAAGAATGGCTCCGATAAGCAGAATATTTCCGGTGTCGATGATCATAAAACGAGAAGTAATGGTTTGTTGTACAAATTTAAGGCAAAAAGTTAAAAACGAAATAAGAGAAAATACTTATTAATCATTAAGATTGTAAAAAATGTATGTTTTCCGGAGGCATGTGCATTTTATAAGCGGATTTAGTTGGTCGTTTTATATTTTTAATTATTTTTGATAATCTGAAATTGAAAACGGAGGCAATATATCATTTTTGCCTATGGGCAGAAACAGGGATTGCGCCGATTACTAAACATACAATTATAATCCTATGAATAAGATAGATTTAGAAGATTTGGCCCTGAATTATCCCGGTAACGAGGATTTGCTCCAGGTTTACAGGGATTGGGGCGGTACGGATGTTTTGCACGATTTGCTGGATGAGTTGGATCGTTACGACCCGGATTGGAATAAGGAAAAGGAGTTGGGAAGCTGGGCTTCGGAGTTCATCCTGGATATTTTGCAGGAGGAAGATTGGGAGGAGATGCCGGGGGAGGAACGGAAAAAACGATTCGGGGAGTTGCTGGACGAGCGGTATGAGGATTTTCGTTGCGGGCATCAATTTGCAAGAGTCAATAACATTACGTTGCATATCCAGGAAGGAGAAGATATGGACGCTATTCTGGCAGAGACCGATGAGAAGGTGATGTTTCCGAAGCTGGTGTGATCGGTCGGGAATGCGGCATAAAAAAACGGAGGTTTTCGCCTCCGTTTTCTGTTTACCGATACTTCGGGTATCAGGCCTGGATTTCGATCATAGGGGCATCGGCGGCAACCGTCGAGCCTTCTTTCACCAATAAGCGTTTTACTGTTCCGGCATAGTCGGTGGCGATGCTGTTTTCCATTTTCATGGCTTCGAGGATTACCACGGTTTGGCCTTTTGTCACGGTGTCTCCCGGTTTAACGGTGAACCGCAGCACGCTGCCCGGCATCGGTGCTTTCACCGTCTTTCCGGTGATCGGTTCGGCTTTTTCTTCGACAACGTTTTGTTGTGCCTTGGGCTCTTCTTTATGCTGTGCTTCGTAAGCTGCAACTTTTTGCTTGGTGAGGAAGTTTTTAGCTACCTGGGGGAACAACTCCA
>CAJKZL010000478.1 GCA_905204385.1 uncultured Odoribacter sp.
CCACATGATGCTCACCATTGATCTTGTTCACATAGCCATAGGCTTTGAAAATACCGTATTTGGTCGGCATCTCGGCTTCAGTGACCCGCTCGACCAGGATTTCCGTTTTCCGGCGGTAAGTAATCAGGTCGGCCACCGTAATCATTTTCAAGCCATGTTTCAGGGCAAACTCCTTCAACTCAGGGGTGCGCATCATCGTCCCGTCTTCCCGCATGATTTCACAACACAACCCGCACTCCTTCATCCCGGCAATCCGCATCAAATCGACAGTAGCCTCGGTATGTCCCATGCGTTCCAGCACACCACCCCGTTTGGCCTCCAAAGGAAACATATGCCCAGGCCGTCTGAAATCCGAGGGCTTAGCCCCGTCCTCGACCGCCTTCATTGCCGTTATTGAACGCTCCAAAGCCGATATCCCGGTGGTTGTATCTATATGGTCGATGGAAACGGTAAAAGCCGTACAATGATTATCGGTATTGTTCGTCACCATCTGTTCCAGTCCCAGCCGGGCCGTCAACTCCCGGCTCATAGGCATACATATCATCCCTTTGGCATAGGAGGCCATAAAATTAACATTTTCGAGAGTAGCATGCTGAGCAGCACAAATGAGGTCCCCTTCGTTCTCCCGGTCAGGGTCATCCACCGCAATGATCATTTTGCCGGCTCTCAAATCCTCCACTGCTTCTTCGATAGTACTGAATTTAAATTCTTCCATAGCTTCTATTATTGTAAGTTTTATGCCCGCGAAACTCCGGGATTTTTTCCCACGGAGTTCTCCGACACAAATTCCGTTTAATTACTTTATTTTTTTTGCACGGTCAGAATCCGTGGGCTTGTAAAAACTCCAGACTCAACCCCTCCGTTTTCTGAGGCTTCAACAATTTTTCCACATACTTGGCAATCATATCGTTTTCCAGATTCACCCTTTCTCCGACCCTTTTAGTGGTCAGAGTGGTTTCCTCCTGGGTATGAGGGATAACCGACACCTTAAACACCGAATCATCCACATAGGCCACCGTCAGGCTCACTCCGTCCATGGCAACCGAACCCTTCCCGACAATATAACGCAGAATTTCAGGCCCCGCCTCCACCGTGATCCATATGGCATTTTCATCCTGGACTTGCGCAACAATGCGGCCCGTGCCATCGACATGCCCCGCTACCATATGACCTCCCAGACGGCTGTTTAAACAAAGTGCCCGTTCCAAATTAACCCGGTCGCCGGGTTTCAGGAGACCCAGATTCGTACGGTTCATCGTTTCGGGCATCACATCCGCCTCGAAACTCCCCTTTCCTACTGCCGTCACCGTCAGACAAACCCCATCGGTAGCAATACTATCCCCTATCCGGGTATCCTCCAACACCCGCTTAGCCTCGATTTCCAGTGTCACACTCCGGCTTCCCCGGTTTATCTTCCTGACTTTTCCTATTTCTTCAATAATTCCCGTAAACATAACCTCTTCCTCCCTAATCTCTAATCTCTCAACTATAATCGTTAATCTTTCATCTATACTCTCTCATCTCTCACTTACCTTCCCCCTCACCAACACATCCTTCCCCACCATTTCCACCTTCACATCTTTCAGTTCCACTGCCTGGCTCATCTTCTCGAACCCCTCTCCTCCGACAGGCGTTTTAGCATTTCTGCCTCCGATAAGCTTAGGAGCGATAAAAGCAAAGACCTCGTCAATCAACCCTGCCCGCAAAAAAGCTTCATTCAGTTCACCTCCTCCTTCCAGCAAGACAGAATCGATACCGGCTTTTCCCAGTTTTTCCACCAGATCGGCCGGGGCAACCCGATGCTCCTCTTCCCGGCACAGGAAAGTTTCTATTCCGGCTTGCTGCAAGGCCAGGAGTTTTTTTGGCGAGGCCTGAGAAGTATGGGCGACAATCGTACGGTATTGTTTAGCGGTCCCGACCAAGCGGCAATGTATATCCAAGCCGGCCTTGCTATCCACCACAATCCGCACCGGCTGCCGGACTTCCCCTTCCAGGCGGCAGGTCAAGAGGGGATCGTCCGCCTTCACGGTTCCTGCTCCGACCATAATCCCCATATAGGTATGCCGCATCTCTTGCACCCGGCGACGGGCTTCTTCGCCTGTAACCCAACGGGAATCGCCTGTAAACGCAGCGATCTTGCCATCCAGCGTCATCGCCGTTTTCATGACAATCCAAGGGGCATGGGTAGTGATGTATTTCAAAAACACCCGGTTTTGTTCCCTGATTTTTTCCTCACAGACACCGGTCTCCACCGTAATTCCGGCCTGTTGTAACGCTCCGATACCCTTACCGCCTACCAGCGGGTTCGGATCCACCAGCCCCACCACCACGCGGGCAATTTTATGCGCAATGACCGCTTCGGTACAAGGTGGAGTTTTCCCATAATGACAACAAGGCTCCAACGTGACATAAAGCGTCGCACCCGAAGGATCTTCCTGGCAACGGGCAAAGGCGTTCCTTTCAGCATGGAGTCCTCCGAAACGTTCGTGCCAGCCTTCGCCGATGATCCTGTCGTCCTTAACGATAACAGCTCCTACCAGCGGATTCGGATTCACCCGTCCTTTTCCCTTCTCTGCCAACGCTATGGCCCGATCCATGTATTCGATGTCTTTCTTTTCCATACAAAAAAATGCCCTGAATCTCTTCAGGGCATATATCGTCATATATAACAGTAGCCTCACAGCTCTGCACTGTCTCCTCTTTCATCCGGACTGTCACCGTCGGTACCGGAATCTCACCGGTTCAGTCCCCTGTAAGGGAGTCGCGGACTATCACCGCCGGTAGGGAGTTACACCCTGCCCTGAAGAAACATTTCAATTACGGCGACAAATGTAAAATATTATTCCGGAATAACAAACAAAACCGGCTTACTATTTCCATCGGTCCTCGTCTGTCGCGAAAGCCTGGCCTCTCCTTTTTCCTGCTGCAGGCCACGAAATAAATTATTTCAGGTATTTCTGCAGTTCTTTCTGAATCGCCCGGGCATCCAGCCATCCGTTAAAGTCGGGTTCGACGATTTCCCCATGACGGCCGATAACCATATACCGGGGAATGCCTGTAATCTGAAATTTTTTAGCTAAATATTTAAATTGTCGGTTCGATAGCCGGTAATGATGTCCCTGAATATCGGGGATCATATTTTCATAAGTCTTTTGGGGAGAAGTTTCATCGGTAATGTAAACAAAAACAATATCCTCGTCTGCCATTTTTTCCTTTATGGGCTTCATTTTCTCTATCCCCATCCGGCAAGGCTGGCACCAGGTGGTCCAAAAAT
>CAJKZL010000479.1 GCA_905204385.1 uncultured Odoribacter sp.
GGGTCAGCAGAACTAAGCCGGACCCTTGGGCGGACGATCTTCAGTTGGCTCCATCCTACCGTACCGAACGGGAAGATTATGCCGGATACGACCGGGGGCATCTTGTGGCTTCCAATGACCGGAGGTATTGCCGGGAAGCGAATGTCCAGACTTTCTACTATTCGAATATCAGTCCCCAACTGCCGGACTTCAACCAGAAAATCTGGCAGAAGCTGGAAGAAAAAGTGAAGGCCTGGATGCAAGACGGGGCCTTGCGCGATACGTTGTATGTCGTGAAAGGAGGCACTATCCGGGACGACCAGTTGATCACCCTTACCGGACCAAGCCGGGTAGCTGTGCCTCGATATTATTTTATGGCCGTTTTGGCCCGGAAAAAAGAGCGTTATCAGGCAATTGCCTTTTGGCTGGAACACCGGATTTACAGTGAACCTTACGATTTAATGAATAAGACCTTGTCTATCGATGAATTGGAAGAAAGAACCGGAATAGATTATTTCCCGGGATTGCCCGATGAAATCGAAGACCGGGTGGAAGCGACCTTTGATGTTAACGATTGGGAATAAAACTTTACTTCACAAGTATAATTCCTGATAGTCCCGTTTTTTGCCGGCTTCAAACCAGGTTTCGGGAATGACTTTCCAGTCGTTTCGACATTGTGGTGTGAGAATTTTTTTGGACTTGATGTATTCGGTGATGTAATAACGTACATCCTTGTCCCAGATTTTAATGATCCGGTTATTTATTTCTTCCTTGTCCAGTCCCATGCCTTGGGTTAAATGCCCTCCTCCCCCGTTGCCGCGATTCGAATTAATGGCGACGGTGTAAATGCTGTCGGGATGGAAGTGACGGCCATCGCTGAGGGAATGGATTTCGACCCGGTTGCCTGGTTCTTTGCTCACATCTACGGTGTACTTTATGCCGGCGGCACAAGAATAATTAAAATAATCGGCGGCCAATATAGGTTTGTCCTGCTTGTTGCGAAGCAGTTCTCCTTTTTCGTTCGTTTTGAAATGGAGTAAATGATCTTCCGGAGAAGTCATCGTGTTGTATTGTAAGGCATAAGCATATTCGAGATATCGATCGATCTCTTTTCCACTGAATTTCATCAGGTATAAGCCATTTTCAAATTTATATAGATTGAACATATCCCTGACTGTAATAAGGCCTTGTTCGATTTGAGCGTCCATTTGCAAAACGGTCGAAAAAGAAATATCGGCTTGGGTCGTCTCCAGTTGTGCAGTATGTATGAAATCGGTAAAAGCGGAAGGACCGAACAACCCATCCCTGCCGGATAGAGGATGAGTAAATTCTCCAAGCGGAGTTTGGATATAGTTTTTTACATCGTTCAAGGCAGGGATGAATTGCCGGATAAAAGCGGAGTCCCTGGGCATTTCTGCTGGATTAAGCAG
Organism: uncultured Odoribacter sp.; assembly: GCA_905204385.1. The sequence continues at coordinate 1,410 of CAJKZL010000479.1, forward strand.
TGTTGCTGAAATGGTTTTGGCATATTGATTTCCCTGACGAAGGAATTTCACATTTATCTTTCCCAGAGCCCGGGCATGTGAGCGGGCGTCTACGATCAGCACTTTATGCCCGGCTTGGTTCGTTATTTCTTCTATTTTCTCCCGGTGATCATGCCCGGAAATGACTACATCAAAACCATCCACTTGTTCGGCAACCAGTTGAGTGGCATTCTCATTGCAGGGGGTGTCTTTGTTTTCTCCGGCATAATTATAGTCATAGCCGGCATGGAAAAGGCCGATCAATAGATCGGGTTGTTCTTTTTTCCGGATGGCAGGCACCCATTTTCGGGCTGTTTCCACCATGTCCTCAAACCGGATGCCTTCCCAGAGATGCTGTGGAAGCCATTTGGGAATACCCGGAGTAATCATGCCCAATACGGCAATTTTCAATCCCTGGCATTCCAATACGGTATAAGGCTGGAAATAGGGTTCTCCGGTTCGGGTGTCTATGGCATTGGCGGCTAGCCAGGGGAAACGAAATTCATGCTTTACCTTATCATATACCGGGTGCCCGGCCTCGATATCGTGGTTGCCTACCGCTGCAGCATCGTAATCCAACTCATTCAGCATAAGGGCAACGATATTCTGCCTGCCGGTATCTATGTAATTGAAATAGTAGTTTGTAGGTTGTCCTTGGAGAATATCTCCGGCATCCAGCAATATATACTCCTTAGGTCCGTTTCCCTGAATTTGCTTTAGGTATCCGGCAATGCCCATAAGACTGTTTTGGGCAGGACGATTTTTTTTCAGGTCAAAATCGAATAAATTTCCATGAATGTCAGTGGTACAATAGATGGTAAGTTCAACCTGGTCAGGTTTATATTGACACGAAGATATCCAAAAAATCAGCACTAAGATCCAACTTCCGAACTTAAAAAACTTTTTCATCCTGCAATAATTATTAAATGATGACATTAAAAACGTGGCAATGTATAAAAAAAAGTCCGATTCAATCCGGTTTTATTGATATTTTAAGGTTAAATTGCGGCATTGAATAAAGTATGTTTTAAATAGTGTATAATGCGCGGTGTAATAAAAAAAATGTGTTGTTTGATGCCCATATTTTTGGTAATAATGGGCATGCCGCTATGGGCTCAGCAAGGTGCTGGCGTCCAGTCGGCTGCCGACATAGAGAGTCATATCTCTTTTATGTCTGTGCTAAGGGGGATAATCGGAATTGTCTCTTTGCTGTTTATAGCCTGGGTTTTTAGTAAAGACCGGAAAGCCATTTCCTGGAAAGTGGTAGGTATAGGACTGACCATGCAGTTGGTCTTGGCGGTCGGTATTCTTTATGTTCCTTTTATTCAGGCTATTTTTGAATTTTTTGGAAAAATTTTTATCCGAATACTGGATTTTACCCGGGATGGAAGCGTCTTTTTGTTGGGGGATTTGATGGATACGACAAAGGCGGGGTATATTTTTGCTTTCCAGGTATTGCCAACCATTATATTCTTCTCGGCTCTGACTTCTTTATTGTTTTATTTGGGCATCATTCAGAAGGTTGTTTATGCTTTAGCATGGGGGATGACGAAGTTGATGAACATATCCGGCATGGAATCCTTGTCGGTGGCCGGTAACATTTTCCTGGGGCAGACCGAAGCGCCCCTTATGATTAAAGAATATCTGGACGATATGAGCCCTTCCGAAATTTTTCTGGTCATGACGGGTGGAATGGCTACGATAGCCGGTGGAGTGCTGGCTGCATATATTAGTTTTCTGGGAGGGGAAGATCCTGTTCAGCGCTTGGTGTTTGCGAAGCATTTGCTTGCAGCTTCGGTGATGGCGGCTCCCGGTGCTGTAGTTTTT